>JAGWQH010000029.1 GCA_028870115.1 Candidatus Methylomirabilota bacterium | reverse complement strand
GACGACCTTCCCGGTCTCCACGACGGGCAGGCCCTTGTCGCGGCAGAACGCCTTCATCTGCCGGTTACCTTCAATGCAGAAGCGCGCTTTGAGCGTGTCGGGCGTGTAATAGAGGCCGGCGTGCAGCACCCCACTGTTGCGCCCGCTCGCATGCGCCCCCACGCCGGGCTCCTTTTCGAGGATCAGGATCCGGTCAGCCCCCCGTCGGACCAACTCCCGAGCGATCATGAGCCCGGTGATGCCCGCCCCGACCACGAGCACCTGGCAGTCGTTCCTCACGCTCCAACCTCACACCGGTGGAGGCCGGCGCTACCCTTGACCGCGGTCGCGTTGACCGCAACGGTGCGCTCGGGATAGTCCTCACATCGTCGATCAGATGGTAGGTGTCGGTGTTGAGGACCACTTCCGACAATCGGACACAGGTCAGTTGCTACAAACACCGGAGATCTTGACATGCTACTCATACCCTGCGAGGGCGATGAGACCTATTTGATCTTGAGCCCTTTGATCTTAAGCTCTTCCTTCATACGATTGATCGGCGCCTTCACCCAGTCGGCGCAGCCGCCCTTTTCCTCCCGAAGCCACGAATCGCCAAAAGCATCGTATTCGATCCAGAAGACCCGATTGTCAAAAAAGTGGACCCTCAGGATCTCCATTTGTCCCGGCTTTGTACCAGGCACCCAGCGGCCCCACACCTCCTGCTTGAGGTCCAAGGGACCCGGTGAATTGACGAGCTTCGACACCTGTTCCCGCGTCATGTCCGGCGTAAGTGTCTGAAATGCCTGGCGAGTCGGGGTAACTGCTGCCGGTGTTGGCGCTTGCTGCGCAACGGCAGGCGTTGGCGCTTGCTGCGCAGCCGCCGGTGGCGGCACCTGTGGTGCAACAGCCGGTGGCGGCGTTTGTTGCGCGGCCGCCGGGACCGCAACATACAAAACTATTGCCAGCACCAGGACGCTGGTTGATCGAGTCATGATATCCTCCTTCTATCTAAGCAAGATTCACGATTGATAGGATTACTCCTGGGCTTCACCCCCTACCCCGGGCGCAGCAACAGCGCCCCTCCGCAGTTCGCACCCGGTACCTTCACTGGCTACTGGGCGAGCCCGGAGGGTGATGTCTTCGGAAGCGACTTCAGCAGCGGCTCGACCGATTCGATCCGATGCTCGAACTGGTCCGTGAGGGCCTTTCCTTCTTCCGGGCTGCTGATCACATGCGGTGTGACTAGGATCAGCAACTCGGTCTTCGTCATGCTGTCGCTGGTGTTTCGGAAGAGGTAGCCCAGAAGCGGGAGGCGGCTCAAGAACGGGATCCCGGTATGGGTTTTTTCCACCCGGTTCTGAATGATCCCGCCCAGCACCAGCGACTGGCCGTCCTCGATGACGACGGACGTCTTTGATGCCCTCTTGCTGAAGGCGGGTGAACCGGTGGACCCGAAGCTTTCCGACAGGATGTCTGTCTGCTCTGTCTCGATGTCCAGGGTCACAAGCCGCTTCTCATTGATGTGGGGTTTGATGCCAAGCAGGATGCCGATGTCCTTCTGCTGAATCGTCCGGAAGACGCCACCCGGTGTAACTGTAGACTGCGAAACGTTCGTAAGGCTTGATTGCTCATTCGTGATGATTGGCACCTCCGAACCGATCTGGAGCTTGGCTTCTTTATTGTTAGCCGTAAGCAGGTGTGGGGCGGCCAGGATATTCACCTTGGTATACGCGGCCACGTTATTCAAAAATGTCCTGTACTTATCGCCCTGGACGAATGTAAAGGTGAAACCTTGGGCACCATCGATGAACTGACCAGGCGTCGCGCCGATAATACTTTTGAGCCCTGACAGGGCAGGCCCTCCTGGAGCGACCTGCTGGAAGACGAAGGAGCCGGTCTTCACAAACGCTTCCAAGCTGAACTGGAGGCTGTCGGTCAACGTCACCTCAGCCAGCAGCGCTTCGATGATCACCTGCTTGGGGACGATGTCGAGCTTCTTGATCGTCACCTCGATGATTTCGTAGTTGCGCGGAGAGGTCTTAACGATCAGCGCATTGGTCGCCTCATCGGACACGATGGTCACGTCGCCAACCACTTCGCCCGGCGCTGCCTCAGCACCAGGCGGGAGGAGGGCTCCTGGCGCGGAGGCGAAGGTGGCTGCTCCTGGTGGAGGCGACGGCTGGCCAGGAGCCGGGGGCGGGCCAGGGGCGGGTGGAGGTGGAGAAAACGGTGATGATGGCGCGCCAACGCCAGGTCTTGCGGACGGCTGGCCGGGTCGAGCCCCAGGAGCTGCGCCCCGCACGAGGTCTCGGCGGCCGTACAGGGTGTTGAGGGTATTCGCCAGCTCGACGGCCTTGGCATTCTCCACGAAATAGACGAAGATTCGCTGGATATTGTCCCGCTTGGATGGAATGTCCAGGGCCTTGATGGTATCAAGCAGCCTCTTGATGGTTGAGCTAAAGCCGGCGATGATCAGACTGTTGGTCTCTTTGTGCACGACCAGCTTGGCCCCTTTAGCTAGAAACGACTGAAGAATCTTTGCCATCTCTTCAGCGGACAGATGGTCGAGATGGACAATCTGGGTGACATACCGCTCGCGCTCCTCAGCGCGCTCTTTCCCCACTTGCACGTCCTGCGGCTCCTGCTGGGCGACGGCGATCGGGACAATTTTGTAGTACGAACCCTCCTTCACCGCAGCCAGGTTATTCACCTCCAGCACCGATTCCAGAATGGAAAAGACCTCGGTTGATGGCACCCTGGTTGTCGTCCGCATCGTGATGTTCGCCTTGACACCAGGGCCGATGATGAAGTTGATCCCGGTGATGTCGGCAATCGACCGAATGACCAGTTCCAGGTCGGCGTTGTCAAAGTTCAGAGAGACATACTGTGGCCGTCCCGGCTGCACGGTCGGCATCGCGGGAGCGGGACTAGGAGCGGCTTTCGGTGCCTCCGGGAGCGTTGGGGCGCCTTCTTTTGCCCCGATAAGGGATGCCGAACCCGGCATCGGCTCCTCCTTCGGCAACTCCTGTGGCTCCAGCGTCTCTTCTTCTTCGACCTCTTCTTGCTGTTGTTCTTGGCCTTGCGGCACAGGTGCTGTTGCAGCGGCCGCAATCCCAGAAACCGGCGCGGGAGCTTGCGGGGCCGCCTCAATCTTTACGGGCGCCGCCTCGGGCTCCAGACTGGTTCGTCCCAACGCGTTAAACAGGGCACACGCGGGGAAAAAGACCGCGATCGCCAAGATTACAGGACCAGCGCTTCGGGTAGCCAATACTCCCTCCTTCCTTGTATTCGTGGATTCAGGGCCGTAGTAGTAGGGGCGTTACAGCCACTCCTACCCCTCTTGTGGGTATAGGTTAGCGTTACTCCTTGCCCCGTAGCCCTCTCCGCTGCTCGCGCAACTGCTGTCTCTCCTGCCTCCGCCTAAGCAGCTCTGTTTTGTCAGCAGGTTCGCCACTGGAGGAAGGCGGCGACGTGGGCTGAGCCGGCCTGAACGACAGTCCGGCGCCAACAGTCTGACCGGCAACAGGCGCTCCTGTCCGTGCGGGAGGCGCGGCGCCTGACTCAATGGCGGCCTTCAGCATAATCTCTTGCGCCGTATCGCCGCGCTTGAAAAGAATCCGATCTTCCTTGATCTCGGTAATCACCCCTCCTGCCACCCCCTGACCCGTAGAGTAGATATTCGCTTTCCCTTTATCACTCAAGATCGCTCGGCGTTCCTGATCGACCAGGATGGTGCCCACCAGCGTCGGAAGTGGCGGCGGAGGCGCAACAGCAGACGCCTGTGCCGGCATAGGCGGCGGCTGCTTGAATGGATTCTTGTCAAGCAAGACGTCGAACTGGTTGACTGGAGGGCGAGCGCTCTGGCTATAGGCGAGCACCTCCGT
Source organism: Candidatus Methylomirabilota bacterium (assembly GCA_028870115.1). Taxonomy (NCBI): domain Bacteria; phylum Methylomirabilota (SeqCode); species Candidatus Methylomirabilota bacterium. The sequence goes on along the minus strand of JAGWQH010000029.1, from coordinate 79,797 downwards.
GTCTTGCGATGTCATCGCGGTGGAGGAGCTTGGGATCGGAGCAACTGGAGAAACCCACGTCTTCACGACGGCGACGGCAATCAGCACCGCGACGAGACCCAAGGCGAGATTCAACAGCTGTAGCGGTCTACGCACCGGCGCTTTTTTCCTCCAACCCCATGGTGTATCCGCTGACCACCACCGTCACCTGAAGCTCGGCCCCTGGCCTGGGGAAGGAGGCGTTCACCTGAAGCTTGGGGATAATGAGCAGCTTGGACGCGCTCTCGATCCTGTACAGAAAGTCGCGCAGCTTCTTGAGGTCGGCATTCAAGGACAGTTCGACTGAGACCTGCGTGAACCCCTCTGCCTTTTTTGGCGGCTGGATGCTCTCACTCACAATTGTCACGCCGCTCTCGCCCGCTGCTTTGTGCAGCATCGCCTGAAGATCGGCCGCCGCCAGCGTGAGTTTTTCGCCCGGCAGCAGTCGAGCCTGCAGTTGCGTGAAGAACTTTTCGGCTTCAGCGAACTTCCTCTCATACCTCCGTCTGCCCTCCACCACCGTTTGGAAGCGTTCAAGGGCCTGGAGCTTCTCCCGGTGCTCGCTGCGGACCGCCATCTGACGTGAAACGGCAGGAGCGATCACGTAGTTGATCACGAGGAAGGCCACCAGAACGGCGCCGCCAGCCATCAGCGACCAGCGCTCGCGTCCGGAAACCGTCATGGCCGCTTCTCCTTTTTCGCCTCGAGGTGCATCTTAATCTGGAAGTCCTGGCTCTCCGCGCGGCTTGCCACCGGCGAGGTGAACTGCACGTTTTCAAAGACCGGTGACTGCTCCAGAATCGAGATCAGGTCCGAAGCTGAGCCGGTAATGGAGCCGCCCACTCGCGCCTCCCGCCCGTCCACTGAGAAGAGCGTCAGGGTCACGCCTTTAGGCAGGACCTGAACAAGCTCCTTGAGCACATCCAGCTTCCTGACCTCCTCCCGGTCGATCTTATCCAAGGTGGCGATCTTGCTGCGCAGCGACGCCACCTCCCCCTTGAGCTGATCTACTTTGGCCGCCTCCGCTTGTACCCGATTCAGTGTGGCAGTCAGCTCTGCCAGTGCCCGGTGCTCCCGGATCGCGCCGTTCACCAGATACGCGAGGCCCAAGGCCACAACAAGCGCCACAAGCCGAATGGTCACCGCAAGACTGGGGTCGCGGCGAGGGGGAGCCAGCTCTTTGGGGAGCAGGTCGATATCGACCGGAAGCGTGACGAGCCCGTGAAGCGCCAGTCCGACAGCCGCCCCGAGAAAATGGGCCACCTGCGGATCCACGCCGCTGGCCTTGATCCGCTGGAAGGGTTGGAGAAACTCCACCTCAAGACCGGTCCGTTCGGCCAAGTGGTGCAATAGGTCCCCCTCCCCCCTGCCCGCGCCCGGTCCGGCGATGGCAATTCGCCCTGCGTGCTGGCCGCCGTTGGTTTCGAGGTGAGCAAGCAGAGTGGAGATCTCCGGCATCAGCAGGTCGAGCGGTGCGGTTGGGCCCAAGGTCAAGTATCGGGAATATCGAAGGATGCCATTCTTGGCCAGACCCAACTCGGCCTCCCCGTCCCGCAGATCGATCAGGGTCCTCAGAGGCTCCGCGTCGCGCTCCTGGTTGAAGAGGAGAGTGTTGAGCGATGCGAACGCCGAGACACCAAAAGCAGTCGGTTTGATCCCCGCCTCCTCCAGAAAGGCCAGATACCGACTGATCTCCTCTTTCCTGGCGGCGGCCAGCAGGACGATGGCCTTTTCGGCGTCGCGCTCGAGCACCTGGAAGTCGTACTGAACCTCCTCGGGGGGGAACGGGATATATCGCTCAACCTCGTACTCCAGGATCCCCTTCAGTTCCTCCTCGCCTACCGCCGGCATGCTCACTGAGCGCATGGTGACAAGACGCCGCGGCAGGCCGACCGTGACGAACGTCGGGCGTTTGGGCAGCCGAGTCCAAAGCTGGACCAGCTTCTCCGTGAGGACTTTCGGCCTGTCTTGCTCTTCGACCGGCAGTTCTTCAATGCCCCAATCGAGGAGCTGAATCCGCCCAAACGCCTTGCTTAACAAGGCATGGCAGAGCTGGCCGCCTCGGAGGTCGATACCCAGGCCGACCTTCGGCTTCGGGATCAGCTCATCGAGCCTCATGAGGCGGCCTGCCGTGGGTCCAGGCTCCACTGCTTGATCGAGAGCTTCGGCCGGCCAGGCATCCCGTCGTTTCGCAGGATAGCCGCCACGCGAACCGTCAGTCTCGATCCTGTTATCCGCGCAGCCGAGTCTACGGCGAAGTTTTTCGAGCTTACGGTGGCCGTCTGACTAAGCAGCGCGAAAATCTGCTGCGGGTTCGCTGGACCCGGCTGGCCTCCAGGCACCATCGCAAACCCCTGCCGACTGCCCCCGGAGATGGAGGTGATGAGACTGGTGAACTCTGTCGGGTTCTTAAACGGAAGTTGGGTGCGCCGGTCGAGAACGGCCTTGACCTCCGCCGCCGTCAGCCCCAATGTCATCAACACTTCCGGACTGGCTGTGTTGACATTTACCTGACCGGAGCTATAGACTGAAAGGTGTCGCGCTACCCCAAGGTATTCACCTGGCTTGAGATCCCGTTCCCAGGGAAGCTGGGCTCCCAACTCCGCCTGTCGCTGCCTGTTGGTAATGTTACCGTACAGGATCTCCGGGGTCATCCCTTTGACCAGGAGTAGTTCCTCGACAGAGTCGAAATCAGCGTTCTTGGCCCGATATGGAGTGGGAAGCGAGAGGTAGTAGTCGTCCTCAGCGCCGTTTAAGCGATGCAAATTGTCGGCGTCGCGCCAGTCCTGGATCGAATCGACAATGGTGGAGACCAGCTTGTCGTCGGTCACGCCCGAGCTGGAGAACAGCCGACGGAGCATCGCGTCGTATTGGGGGGTAATCTGGCCGTTCAGGGGGAACCTGCTCTCCTCGTCCGTGACTGTTACCCAGTAATGTCCTCCTCCTAAAGCCACATTCTCATAGGCGGCCGGATTGGTGTGCCAATGCTCGTCAAGGGCATCATAGAGTGTAGAGTCGGGCGGAACGTTGCGGTCGGCATTCATGATCTCCGCCGCCGCCCGGTACACGCCTGCCTCAGCTAGATAGTAAGACTCCGCCTCCTCCTTGAAGTTGCCCGCCGCAGCCAGCTCGGTGCGCATCGAAAAGGTGAAGGCCGTGAACACGACGCCCAGAAATGCCAGGATCCACAACACCACGGCCAGCGCCAAGCCGCGCTCATCCCGCACCACACACCTGTTCATAGCGTCCGTCCTACCTGGACCGGAAAGACCAACGGCGGCAGGATCAACTCACGGCCTTCCTGTGATCTCGTCTGTCGAATCGTGAGGGTGATCTCGACAGCTACCGGCAGGCGATCAGAGCCCTTCAATCCGCGCTGCCCAGGGGAAAAGATCGCTGATCCACGAAATGCGGGCTGAAGCGTCTCATCCCGGGAAGGGTCCCAGGAATCGCGCCAGACAGGAGGGAGTTTTTCCTCCGGTTTCCCTTCCGGCACCAAATACCGGAAGCGCGCCAGCGACACCCGCTCGTCAAGCGGTTTGGCTTGATCCTCGATCGGGATCGATGCCGAAGCAGCGAGGGGATAGCTTGCGGTGGCCACCAGCCCCCGGTCAGGCTCGACGGCATAGGTCACGATCCTGATCATGTGGCTGAATGGTTCGGCCCCATAGATCTGCGGAAGGGTGGCAAACTCAAGAGCATCGGACTTGCCGTGAAACACGACGACGTCCTTGTCCTGGTCCTTCACACGCAAGGGATAGATCATCGCCAGATCTCGTACGAGGGTATCGACAAGGGTACGATTGCGCTGATTCTCCTCGGCTCGCGCTTCGCCGGCCTCCCACGACTTGATTCCAATCTGGACCGCGCCCAAAACAGCCACAAAGATCAGGGCGAGAATCGTCATGGAGATCAGGAGCTCGAGCAATGTAAAACCGTGCGTAGCGCGCGGCGCCGCATATCGAGCACGTCGCAGTTCGGACCCCGCAGTCTGCGCTAAGCACCGCTCTTTTTGCATTACAATCGTCCGCCGAATGGTTGGGCCGTCACCGTCTGCCCGAGCTTCTTCTCATCCACCGCCATCCTCAGGGTCTGAAGGTCCACAGATTTCTCTCCACGGCGACTAAGCCAACTGACGCGCACCCGGACACTGTAGAGCCGGCCGGGGAGTTCTTCCTGCTGTTCGAGCGGCTGGATCTCAGAGGCCCAACGGAATCCTCCGCCGAACTCTCCCGAGTCTGCCGAACCCGCCGAGTTTTGCGTTACGGCGATTTCGGCCATCTTCTGCCGAGCCAGCAGGACCGCCTGGGTATAGTCTTCGGACGCCTTCGCTGATCGAACCCCTGTCGCCAGTAACTCCATGGCCAGGGCGAAACCGATGCCGAGGATAGCCAACGCGACGATGACCTCGAGCAACGTGAAACCATGCTCTGACCTCGCACGTCGCGCCCCGTACGCTAAATCCCCCCGTATCCCCCTTTTGTAAAGGGGGGACGGGGGGATTTCACGCCTCGCGCTTACTTCAGGCGTCCGTCGCCGCATGAATGCGAACCAGCCCAACCGATGAATCCACAACAATTCGATATGCTCGCCCCTTCTCGTCAGCAAGGTCAATCGTTCCGCCCGTCGAGCTCCCCTGTGGGAAGAAGGCGATGACGCCCCGCTCATCTGACCGAAGGGGGCCGGTGGCGAGAAGAACGGACTTCAGGCTTACGCCGGGCGGGAGGGATCGGACCCGAGCCTGCCGAATCTGGGCCTGCCAGGGCTGTCCGGGATCTTCGACTGTCTCCACCCGATCGATGCCGCTCAAGCGTCCAATAATCCAGTCGGGTCCCCGAAGCCAATAGCGATTGGTTTGCCGATCAAGCACTACCTCCAATACGTCCTGATACGCGATCGCCTGCGTTCTGGCAAACCGGCACAGAGCAGCGAGATCTCTCGTTGCAGCCTTGAGCTGAGCCTGTCCGAACGAGCGGCCAAAGGCCGGCGCGACCAGTGCCGTCACCAGCGCAAGGATAAACAGCACCACGGTGAGCTCAAGGAGCGTAAATCCACTCGCTCCCCGCGCCGTTCTATTGTTCAACCCGCTCTCCTGTCCGCTTGATACCTGCCCAGCTCACAACATCCTGGTTCTCTCCATCTCCGCCGGCCACGCCGTCACCGCCATAGGAGATGATATCGTAATCGCCATGCTCCCCCGGAGACTTATAAATATAGGGGTGCCCCCAGGAATCCAGCGGGACTTCCTGCTTCTTAAGATAGGGCCCTTCCCAGTGCTCGATCGCGCCAGGATTGACCAGGAGCGCCTTCAACCCTTCTTCGCTGGTCGGATACCGGCCGACGTCGAGGCGAAAGTTATCAAGGGCGGCGCCAAATAGCTCGATCTGAGCCTGAGCCGCCGCCTGTTTTCCCTTCCCTACTCTGCCAAAAAGCTTTGGACCCACAAGGGCAGCCAGCAGGCCGATGATGATGATGACGACCAGCAACTCGATGAGGGTAAAACCAGCCCGCCGCAAGTCCGAGGTTCTGTCGCCGCGGCCGACATTCCAAATCCCCCCATGCCTCCTTTTTGTAAAGGGGGGGTAGGGGGATTTCGCGCTCCGCACCTCTTGCCATGCCTGGATATCTTCAAATCGCTGAATTTCCACGCTCAACTCCTTTGCCCTATACCCCATTTGTACTTCACTTTCGCACCTCGCACACCGCGCGGGCGGATTTGGAATCCGCCCCTACAGCGGAAGCTCATTAATGCTGAATATCGCCAGTAACATTGAGAGCACGATGAAGCCGACAATGAGGCCGAGGCCCAGGATCAGGACCGGCTCCAGCAACGAGGTCAAGCGTTTGACCGTCCGTCGCACACGCTCATCGTAGGTGTCGGCTACCTTGATCAACATCTCTTCCAGTTTTCCAGTCTCTTCTCCGACCCTGGCCATATGGATGGAAAAAGAGGGAAAGGCAGCAGTAGCCCGTAACGGGCCGCTGATTCCTTCGCCCCGCTTCACCCCCTCCTGCAACCTGGACATGGCGGCGGCAATCACCCGATTAGTGACCGTCTCCTTCACGATAGAGACGGCGTTCAGGACGGGAACTCCGCTTTGGAGGAGTGTCCCGAATGTCCGCGCAAAACGGGAGACCTCAATCTCCTGAATCAGGCCGCCCAGCAGCGGTAGCGCCAACTTCCACTGATCCCACTGCATCTTCCCCTGCTCCGTCTGCAGATATGCTCGAAGACCGATCCAGCCCATGGCAATCAGCCCCACCAATACCCACCAGTAGCCGGTCGTGAACGCACTGATCGCTAACAGCATCCTGGTCGGTAGCGGCATGAGCTGCTTGGTGTCGGCAAAGATTTGAGCAAACCGTGGAATCACGAAGTTCATCATCACCACCACAGCGCCGCCACCGACGAGGAGCAGCAGAATCGGATAGATGAGGGCCGACGTGACCTCATCCCGCACCGCCTTTGAGCGCTCCATAAACCCGGCCAGCCGCGAGAGAATCACCTCCAACACGCCGCTCGCTTCCCCTGCCTTGACCATATTGACGTACAGCCGGGAGAAGAGCCGCGGATGTTTGGCCAAACTGTCGGCGAATGGACTTCCCGCCTGGATATCGACCAGAATGCCGCGGAGAATTGATCGGAGCCGCTGGTTGTCGGTCAGGTCCAGGAGAATCGCCAGACTCCGGTCCAACTCCATCCCGGCCTCCAGCAATGTGGCGAGCTGTTGCGTGAAGGCCAGGACATCCTGGGCAGACGGCCCCCTCGCAAGCCGGAACGGGAGCCGAGCAAGGGCCGGCCGTGCCTCCACAGCAACACCCGCCTGTCCGATCTTGATCGGGTAATAGCCGTTGGCCCGAAGCCAGGTCACGACCGCCCGTTCGTCGGCGGCCTCCATGCTCCCCTGAACAAGCTTGGCAGTACGATCAGTGGCGGTATATTGAAACGTTCCCATAGCAGGTGCCGTCTTTATTGACACCGCATTACGCGGTAAGTTTACGACTATAGCAACTACCGATACGCTGTCAACATAAATCGGGCGTGATAAGTTGCGTGAACTCGCCGAAAAACAAAGCAGATAGCGGCTCTCCTATCTGCTTTGTTGATGAAGATTACGTACGATCTCGCATCACAAAGTGACTCTGCTTACGCTTCCTCCTTGGTAACCCGGAGCAGGTCCTCCAGGGTGGTAACGCCTTGCTCAACTTTCAGCCAGCCATCTTCCCACAGGGTCTTCATCCCAAAAGCTATCGCCTTCTGGCGAATTGTGTTGGAGTCGGCCTTCTCCAGAATCAACCGTTGAATCTCTTCGTTGATCACCAAAAACTCATAGATGCCGCTACGACCATGGTATCCGGTAAAGTTACAGGCGGCGCATCCTTTCCCCCGAAACATCTGCAGCGTTCTATCAACCTCGGTCTTAATCCCCATTTTTCGGATCGCAGCCGCATCCAACTGGTACGGCTCCCGACACTCGGGGCAGATGACACGAACCAGGCGTTGAGCCAGGACCGCTACCAGGACGCTGGAGACCAGGTAGTTTTCGATGCCCATGTCCAGGAGCCGGGTGATGGCGCCGGGCGCATCGTTCGTGTGCAGCGTGCTGAATACCAGGTGCCCGGTCAGCGCCGAATGGATGGCGATGTCGGCGGTCTCCGCATCGCGGATCTCTCCGACCATGATGATGTCAGGATCCTGACGGACAATGGAGCGCAGGCCACTGGCGAAGGTCAGGCCGATCTTCGACTTGACATGGATCTGGTTGACCCCCTGGAGCTGGTACTCCACCGGGTCCTCGATGGTGATGATCTTCTTATCGGCCGAATTGATCTCGCTCAGCGCCGTATAGAGGGTCGTCGTCTTGCCGCTCCCCGTCGGGCCGGTTACAAGGATCATACCATGCGGCTTTCTGATAAGTCGCTGGAATTGCACACGAATATCTTCAGGCATGCCCATATCCCCCAGGCTCAAGAGGAGGCTGCTGCGATCCAGGATTCGCATCACCACGCTCTCACCGTGCAGAGTGGGAATCGTGGAAACCCGGAGGTCCAGGTCCTTACCCAGGATCTGGAGCCTGATTCGGCCGTCCTGTGGAAGCCGTCGCTCGGCGATATTCATCTTAGCCATGATCTTGACACGGGAGATCACGGCCCGTTGCAGCCGTTTGGGAGGAGACTCTTGATCCAGCAGCACCCCATCTACCCGGTAGCGGATTCGAAGTGTATCCTCGAACGGCTCGATGTGGATATCGCTGGCGCGAGCCTCGATCGCTCGAGTAATGAGGTGATTCACGAGTTGGATAACAGGGGCCTCGGAGGCCAGGTCCCGCAAGTGATCGACATCTTCGCGATCCTCGCCGGACGCCCCGCCCTCCTCCTCGCCGTACTCCTTGACGATCTTCTCGATCGTTGTCTGACCATCACCATACGACTGATCGATCGCTTCGAGAATCTCCCGCTCCTGGGCCAGACAGACTGTGACAGCAAGACCGGTGCTCAGCCGAAGGTCGTCCAGCGTATACGGATCAGTCAGGTCGCTCATGGCGACAGTCAACACGCCGTCTTTGATCTCAATAGGGAAGACCTTGTGTTCCCGAAGGTATCTGAGTGAAAGGCGGTCCCGGATCGGCGCCGGTGTAATCGAGAGAGAGGCGAGTGAGAGGTAGGGAAGGGTAAACTGCTTCGCGAGGGCCTTTACAATGTCCTCTTCCGAGACATATCCAAGCTCTACGAGGGTCTCGCCCAGTCGCTTGCCGATTTCCCGCTGGTGGCTCAGCCCGCGCTGGAGCTGATCCCGGGTGATGGAACCCTCCCGGATCAGTATTTCGCCAATCGGTTCGCGTAACCTGGGACCTTGTCCACTCACCATCGAGCGATCAGTCCTCCTTGTCAATGCGCGTCCAACAGCTAATAGTCAGGATATTCCCGCTGCCCTCACTTTACCTCGGACACGCCGAGGTTAGCCGGCGCAGGCTCACCCGCCTGGCGCGCAACCCCCGCCCCCGCCTCCCGTCACCCCGGAGCCGACACCCCCCTGCTCCCCTTTGAAGCTGAAGGCGGAAAACTGCTTCTCCACAGCCGCACCTGGGCAGTGTGGACATTCCACTACAACATCACGGCTCAGGACGAGTTTTTCGAATACCCGGCCGCAATTCGAACAAAGATACTCATAAATAGGCATACCGACACTGCCCTCCGGGGTTATTCTCCGCCGCGCTGAACGTAGCTTTTCACGAACTCCTCGGCGTTTTCCTCGAGGACCTCGTCGATCTCATCCATCAGTTTATCAAGGTCCTCCTTAAGCTTCTTCCCCTTTTTTACGGTCTCGGGATTCGGCTCAGCCGCCTCAGGTGGGCCACCGCCGGCCTCGCGCTTTTGCTTCCGTTCCTGCTCCGCCATGTCTCACTCCTTCTGCCGTCTCACCGAGCCGCCTGCCAGACGAGGTGTTGCGCTTCCGGTATCAGGAGTTTCGTCAGGGCGAGACGGACAGCATGCTCTGAACCCGGCAGACACACAATCACCTTTCCTTTCGCCATCCCGCAGAGCGCGCGGCTCATCAGGGCGGCGCTCCCGACCTCCTGGAAGCTCAGACTCCTGAACAGCTCGCCAAAACCGGGCAGCACCTTATCCAGTACCGGGCTGATCGCTTCAATCGTATGATCCTTCTTGCCGAGCCCGGTCCCTCCGGTCATGACGATCAGATCAACCTCCTCTTCACACAGCTTCTTCACGACCTCCCGCAGGCCTTTCGGATCGTTCTTCAGGATCATCGAGGCGACCTGACAGTGACCGGCTTCATTGAAGAGCGATTCAATGAGTCGGCCTGAGTGGTCGTCTTCCGACTTGCGGCTATCGGTGATGCTGAGCCTCACGTATCGGATCGGCCCGATCTTCTTCGCCTCTATATGGTGATCGTGAACACCCATGGGTTCCTCGATGAGTTGTGGGCTCCATCCCGCCTAGAATAGTTCACTTCTCATTTATAATAACGGAATACGCAATTCCGGTCAATGCGGGGCAGCCTCGACGAGTCACGTTCCGCAATCGTATTCTCTTGCTCCTGGATGCAATCAGTTCCTTTATGTTGCGTGCGACCGGATCAACTGCATGAACTCGTTTCGACTCTCGATCCGCTCGCGGAAGATCCCGTGCATTGAGGAGGTCACGGCCTTGCAGTTTTGCTTCTCCACGCCGCGCATCATCATACAAAGGTGATAGGCTTCCATGACAACGGCTACCCCACGGGGTCGCAACGCCTCTAAGAGTGCATTGGCGATCTGTGAGGTCAGGCGCTCCTGTACCTGGAGCCGACGACTGTACATCTCCACCAACCGAACCAGCTTACTCAACCCGACGATCCTGCCATCCGGGAGATAGCCGACGTGGCATTTGCCGAAAAAGGGGAGCAGATGATGCTCGCACAGCGAGAAGAAATCGATATCCCTGACCAGGACGATCTCGTCATAGTTGTCCTGGAAGACAGCTTCGTTCAGGACCTCGTCAACTCGTTTGTCGTACCCTGACGTGAGAAACGCGTACATCCGCTCTACCCGTTCGGGGGTCTTGACCAATCCTTCCCGATCAGGATCCTCACCGATCTCTTTCAACAGATCTCTGACCAATCGTTCGATCATACTTCTATTCCTCATTGCAACAGCATCATTCCGACAGTTCCCTCTCACCCCAGCCCTCCCCCCAAAAGGGGCGATGGACACCAAAAAAGACTCCTCTCCCTCACCGGGGGAGAGGATACAGGTGAGGGGGATGTGGTACCGACGAGCATTCCCAGGGGCACACTATCGCCGCATGGGATACCAGTCCACACTGAACTGTAATCCGTTGCCACTTCCTATGAAATTCTAAATGAGCATACCGAGATGTGCAAGAAAAACCTCCTGTGTGCAAACGGGCAAGGTGCGGTCGGTCGGGATCGCCATTGACGACGGTCTGTCCCCGATGCTATAAGGTCCGCGTTCGGTCTTCCCCGCGAGCGTATACCGCTTTAAGAATGGAGTAACGCCATGACGTCGCCCGAAGACGTCCAGACGCTGATGCAGGGTTTACCGACGGCCGGGCCGACCACTCTCCCGAACACCGATCCGAGCCTGTTGGAGCGCTTGGACCGGCAGCCGTCGCCAGAAGAGACCAGTGCAGCCATTCAGACCGGGCTCGATCAGGTGTACGGCGGCCGACCGCTCACTCGCCAACAGGCCGCCCTGTTGCTCCATGCTGAAGGACGCCACCTGCGGCGTCTTCTGGAACTTGCCTCCGCCATTCGCGATCGCGGCAAGGGTCGGACGGTCACCTTCTCAAAAAAGGTCTTCATCCCGCTGACCCGCCTCTGCCGCGATCGGTGCGGCTATTGTGCCTTCCGTCGCGATCCTGGCGATCCAGGTGACGGCTTCATGACGCCGGATGAGGTTCTGGCGATCGCCGCGGCCGGGGCCGCCCTCGGGTGCAAAGAAGCGCTCTTCAGCCTTGGCGAGAGGCCCGAAACGGCCTTCCCAGAGGCGAGACGGGCACTGGCTGACCGCGGACATCGCAGTTCGATCGAGTACCTGGCGCGGATGTGTGAGCGGATAGTGGCGGAGACAGGCCTTCTGCCCCATGTCAATCCCGGAACCATGAACATCGACGAGATGACGATGCTGAGAGACACAACAGTCAGTATGGGTCTGATGTTAGAGTCGGTGAGCACGCGGCTCCTACAGCCCGGCGGGCCGCACCACTCCTCGCCTGACAAACATCCCCTGCGTCGGCTCAGAACCATCGAGAGTGCAGGGCGGCTGCAGATCGCCTTTACCACCGGGATCCTGATCGGCATCGGCGAGAGCCTTGAGGATCGGATCGATGCCCTGTTGGCTATCAAGGCGCTGCACCGGAGATTCGGCCATATCCAGGAGGTCATCGTCCAGAATTTCCGCGCGAAGCCCTTCACCCCAATGCAAGACTATCCCCAGCCTACGCTCGTTGATCTGCTCCGGACCGTAGCTGTGGCGCGCCTGATTTTAGGCCCGGACATGAACCTTCAGGCGCCGCCGAATCTGAACCAGGACGCCTATCCTTTGCTGCTCTTATCGGGAATCAATGACTGGGGCGGTATTTCGCCCCTCACGCAGGACCATATCAACCCCGAGGCGCCTTGGCCCGAGATTGAAGCGCTGCGCGATGCGACGTCGACCCTCGGGTTTCGCCTGCAAGAGCGGCTTCCGATCTATCCCGAGTACATCGTTCGCAAAGATGGGTTCATCCCCGCGCCATTAGTCTCCAGGATTATGGCGCTGGTAGATGAGGCGGGATACCCCATAGAGCAGGGTTGAAGGTAGAAGGTAAAGAAAAGCGGGGAGGAGAAAGTGTGGAGAGGCTTGACCAGTTACTTGCCCGGATCGAGCCGGATGTCGCACGCCTGTTAGAGGGACTGCTTGAGGGGCGAGAGCTCTCCTGTGAGGGGGGATTACGCCTCGCACAAACGCAGGGGCTGGAGTTGCGCGCGCTGGTTACGGCGGCCGATGAGATGCGACGGCGTCAGGTAGGAGAGGTCGTCACCTACGTGATCAACCGGAACATCAACTTCACCAACGTGTGCATCAAGCATTGTACGTTCTGTGCCTTCAGTCGAGGCTTCCGCGAAGAGCAGGCCTACTTCCTGTCCCTCGAGGAGGTGGCACGGAGGGCCGAGGAGGCCTGGGCGCTGGGGGCCACTGAGGTCTGCGTGCAAGCCGGTCTGCCCCCAAAACTGGATGGCCAATTTTACATCGAACTGTGTCGCGCCATCAGGCGGGCGGCGCCTCGGATCCACATCCACGCCTTCTCACCAGAGGAGATCCTGTACGGTTCCAGACAATCCGGCATCCCCATCCCGCAGTATCTGCTGGCGCTGAAGGAGGCCGGTCTTGGCACACTTCCCGGGACCTCGGCGGAAATCCTGGACGATGAAATCCGCGACATCATTTCCAGCGGTCGAATCTCCACTCGCCAGTGGATCGAGGTGGTGACTACGGCTCACGCCCTCGGCATCCCGACCAGCGCGACGATGATGTACGCTCACATCGAGCAGCCGATCCATTGGGTCAGGCATATGGCGCTACTGCGTGACATTCAGAAAGAGACAGGCGGGTTTACCGAATTCGTGCCGCTCTCCCTGGTTTATCATGAGGCGCCGATCTACCGTCGCCGGCTGGTGAAGGGGCTACGCCAGGGGGCTACCGGCGCCGATGGACTAAAGGTGCATGCGCTGGCGCGCCTGATGCTGGGCGCCACGTTCAACCACATCCAATCGTCCTGGGTCAAGGAGGGCCCGAAGTTCGCTCAATACCTGCTGACGGCAGGGGCCAATGATCTCGGCGGCACCCTGATCAACGAAAGTATTTCTACGTCCGCGGGCGCGCCTCACGGTGAGTTTATGCCGCCTGCCGCGCTGCGCCGTCTGATCCGCGAGCTTGGGCGCGTTCCTGCCCAGCGAAGCACCACCTACGGGCTCCTTCGACTCTGCAACAGCCCTGACGAAGAAGAGGACCCGCTGGACTGCATCGACGACCCGGAGGCGCGTTTCGGCTCGTACCAGACACTTACCGCCTCTCATGGGTTCCAGTACGATAATGCGACTTCCAGCCGGGAATACGCGGTTGACGAGCACAAAAGGCAATAGCCGTGAAGATCGCCATCCTTGGGGGAACTGGACGAGAGGGATCGGGGCTGGCGCTGCGCTGGGGCGCAGCCGGCGAGGAGATCATCATCGGATCAAGAGATGTCGGACGGGCAGCCGGCGTAGCAAAGCGTCTGAACCGACTGCTCCGCGGGACCGCTGCCATCCATGGCGCCTCGAATCTACAGGCCGCCTTCGAAGCGGATGTCGCGGTCTTGACAGTTCCCTACGCCGCACATCTTGCCGTATTGACGGAGGTCAAGGAGGCGTTGCGAGGCAAACTCCTGATCGATACCACCGTCCCGTTCGATCTCAAGACGCACGAACGGCTGGTCCCGGACCATCACGGCTCCGCTCTTCAGGAGGCGCAGGAGCTTCTGGGCCCAAGCGTGATGGTGGTGGTGGCCTTCCAGAATATCGGCTTTGACCTGCTGAAAGACGTGGGGAAGGCCATCGACTGCGATGTCCTGGTGTGCGGAGATGATCCCCACGCGAGACACCGCACCGTCCTGTTGGCGGCAAAGGCCGGTCTGCGCGCCGTCGATGCGGGCTCATCGCGGCATGCCGGAACCGTAGAGAGACTGACTTCACTGCTCATAGATTTGAAGCGCCGCTACAAGACCAAGGAGACGGGAATCAGGATCACCGGTCTGCCTATGTGTGGTGCGCAGGCTGCCCTTCCGGAGGATAGGCCATGATTCTCGCTCTGGCCGGCGGAGTGGGCGCTTCAAAGCTGCTCTACGGGGTCGCGCAGATGATGGACCCCTCCGACCTCACCGTCATTGTCAATACGGCGGATGACCTGACCCTGCATGGCCTTACGATCTGCCCGGACCTGGATACCGTAACCTACACTCTGGCCGGTGTGGCCGATCAGGAAAGAGGATGGGGGATCGAGGGGGATACGTTCAATGCCCTGGACTGGCTTGACCGCTACGGTCGGGAGTGCTGGTTCAACCTGGGAGATCGGGATCTGGCCACCCATCTACACCGGAGCGCCCTACTGAAAGAAGGACTCACCCTCACCGACGTCGCCGACCTCATCAGACGTGCGCTTACTGTCCGGGCTACAGTTCTGCCGATGTCGAATGAGCCGGTTTCGACGATTGTGCTCACCGACTACGGACCGCAACCATTCCAGGCGTACCTCGTCCGTGACGGGGCCAGCCGCACTGTGAGGGGAGTAGTGTTCGAAGGGATCGATGGGTCGCAACCTGCGCCGGGCGTGCTTGAGGCGATCGAGGCGGCCGACGGGATTATCGTTTGTCCCAGCAACCCGATTATCAGCATCGGACCGATCCTGGCCGTCCCAGGTATCCGCGAAGCGTTAAAAGCCACGCGGGCACCCATTGTCGCGATCAGCCCGCTGGTATGTGGCCGGTCCCTGAAGGGTCCCACCGACAAGTTCCTGGCCGGCCTCGGCCATGAGGTGTCGGCCCTGTCGGTGGCCCGCCTCTATCACGACTTTCTCGACCTGCTCATTATCGATCGCCTTGACACCGACCTGCTCCCAGCCATCGAGGCGCTGCCGCTCAGGGCGAGAGCAACCGAGACGGTCATGAATAACCTCGATCGGAAGATCGCCTTAGCGAAAGAAACACTTTCTTGTCTAGCCTCTTTGGCCGCCTTATAACGCCGATGCTTATCGCTGTGATCCCGGTCAAGGAGTTCTCTCAAGGCAAGACGCGACTCGCAACGCTACTCTCAACCGAGGAGCGATACCTCCTCTGCAAGACAATGCTTGAAGATGTCCTGGCCGTTGTGGCCGCCTCTCCCCTGTTTGATCGCGTGCTGGTCATCACGTCGGATACCGAGGCCGCTGCATTTGCTCAGCAGTACGGTGCCGACGTCATCAGCGAGGTACAGCAGGTCAGGCAGAGTCGGTCGGTGGAGGCTGCCGCTGCGTGTTGCCGCGAGATCGGAGTTGAGGCGATGCTGACCGTCCCGCTTGATGTCCCCCGGATCACGGCCAATGATCTTAACCGGATCGTGGAGCAAGGACCCGTGCCCAGAGGGATCGTGCTGGTACCGTCACGTGATGCCTTCGGGACCAACGCCTTACTCGCCCGGCCGCCCGATGCGATTCCTTTTCGCTTCGGGTACGACAGCTTCCGCGCTCACCGCGACGAGGCCGAGGCCAAGGGTCTGCCATGCGAGATCTGCGAACTCCCCAACCTCGCGCTGGACATCGACGAGATCGAGGATCTTCGATGCTTCCTTGCGCAACCGGGCCGGACCAGGACGGATGCGCTGCTGCATCGGCTTGGCATCGGCGGGAGAGTTGGAGTTGGGACGGGCGCCTGAACTGACGCTGATCGGCCTGACCGGCATCCCGGAGATTCAGGCCGGCGATGATCTGGCCGCGTTGATCGTCGAGGCGGCGACGAGGCTGGACCTTACGTTCCAACCGAACGACATCCTGGTCGTGACGCAGAAGGTCATCTCCAAGATCGAGGGCCGGGTAGTGCTCCTTCGCGACGTCACGCCCTCGCCGGCTTCTCTGAGTTGGGCCGCGTACCTCAATAAGGACCCGCGCCTGATCGAGCTGATTCTCGGAGAGGCCAGACGGATCGTCCGGATGGACCACGGACTCCTCATCGCTGAAACCAGACACGGCTTCATCTGCGCCAATGCGGGAGTTGATCGGTCCAATCTCCCAGGCGAGGAGTCTGCGTCGCTGCTGCCGCTCGACCCCGACCGCTCAGCCGACGTAATCCGACATCGGATCCTGGCCCTCTGCGAAGCCGATGTGGCAATAGTCATCTCCGATACCTTTGGCCGCCCATGGCGCGATGGGTTGACTAACGTGGCCATCGGGGTCAGCGGCCTGATACCGCTTCTAGATTATCGCGAGACGACCGATGACTTTGGTCGGCCTCTCAAGGCGACACGCACGGCCATCGCCGATGAACTGGCGGGCGCGGCGGAGTTGGTGATGGGCAAGACCGAGCGTATTCCCGTAGTCCTGATTCGTGGCTATCGATACGTAAGCGGGGAGGGACGAGCGTCGATGCTGCTTCGCCCGTCCGAGCGGGATCTGTTCAGATAGTATACCGTCCGTTCCTATTGCGGCGCAGGAGCGGTCTGTCCTTCCAGCGTAAGCTTCCGCAACTCGGATTCGGCCTGCGCCCGTGCCTTGCGGGCCTCACTTCTGACGGATTCCTTCGCACTCAGTTCGCCAAACAGCCGCTCCCGCGTCGAGGTAAAGCTCCGATTGACATTGGTATTGAAGGTGTCGACGATTAGAGCTTTGATGGTGGTAATCTCGCGATCGGATTTCACTTCTATCGCCTTCGTTCCCGCCACCTTCGCCTGATACTGCGTCTTCTCTGCGAGCAGGCTGACCGTCTCTCCAGACGTCCTGGCGCTCAACAGGTGCGCGCCCTTTTCCTGTGTCGCAGACCTGGCGAGTTTCGCCTCATCCTTGGCCTGCGCCAGATAGTTCAGGGCCAGCGAGAACTCCTCCGGCGCATAGATCTCCGCCTCGAAGTCTCTTGCCTCCTGGATCGCTTTTTCCGCCTCCTCCAGCGCCTTCACAAAGACGAGCTCTTGCGCATCAGCAGCGGCGCTCCAGAGCGTAAACGGAATCAGCGCGACGATCACGGCCACAATCAGGCCCCGAACGGTTCGTCCGTTCTCTCTCATTGTAATGACCCTTTCGTTCGCTCGCCGAGATACCCAAATCGGTTCGCGAATGCAGTCGGCTCCAGGTGGCCGCCATGCGCCAGCGCCTCGATCTGCCCCGACGTCTCAAAGTCCTGAGGCTCCAGGCGGATCATATAGGCCCGAAGTGTCTGGTACGACTCGGAGTTGATATCCACGTAACGGACACGGATCTTCCCTGTCCGTTGATCCAGCATTTCCTGAAACGGGATCGGGACCATCTTCCCTCCCTGGATGGTTACCATGGCGTCCGTCTGACCGTTCAACAGGAAACGGGTGGCCCAATAGCCAAGACTGCGACAATACTGGATATCTAGCGCGCCGGGTGGAGCGCAGCGAAGCTCATAGCCGACGTCCTTGGCTACGATCGTGACATCGACACCTCGCGCCCGAAGGCTTTCGGCCACACGCTCTTTCAGCACTCGCCCCAGCACAAGCTCCGAAAGGCGGACATTCCCATAGCCGTCCCGTTCAACCGAGCCGAAATCGGTGGGATCCAATTTATCGGCCAGTCCTTCGCTCAGAATGGCCACACCATGCCCCTTCCCCGACACGCGCCGCTTGATCACCGCTCCTTCCAGGATATCAACCAGCGTCTGAAGGGGGATCTTCGGCTCCGGAAACTCCTCTCCGATGATCGTGAGTGTGGCGCCTGCGGAGCCTCCGATACCGAGCGCCAGATGGCCGGCCCGACGACCCATCACGGTAATAAAGAACCACCGGTCCGTTGTTTCCGCGTCATCCATCAGGTTCTTCACGATATCCTTGCCCAGGTTGCAGGCCGTCGTAAAGCCAAACGTCGTCACCTCCTGCGGGAGCGGAAGATCGTTGTCGATCGTCTTCGGCACATGCGCAAGGGCGACCCGCCCCTTCACTACCTCCGACAGCCGATACGCCGCAAAGGCGGTATCATCCCCCCCGATCGTCAACAGGCATGACACGTCCAGTCTATCAAGCGCCTCGACCACATTCCGAAGCGTCTCCGGGGATTTGGTCGGATTTGTCCTGGACGTCCGAAGGATGGACCCTCCCTCGAAATGGATCCGGGATACCCCATCGATTTCGAGCTCCATCACACGGCTCGTATCGCCTCGCGCAAGCCACTTGAACCCATCATAGAAGCCGAGAACACGCACCCCATGATTACGCGCCTCTATGGTCGCCGCCGCAATCACGCCGTTGATGCCCGGCGCGGGGCCACCTCCGACCAGCATGGCAAGCGTTTTCATGCGATCCCTTCTGGATGAGAAAATCGTTCTCGGTGGTTAGCGATCAGCCATGAGTATCTTGTGGGTGCCTGATGGAATGGAGCGGGAGACGGGACTCGAACCCGCGACGTTCAGCTTGGGAAGCTGACATTCTGCCACTGAATTACTCCCGCGCCTTCTTCTGTCTAACAAAAGCGTTCACGCTTGTCAATGGCTTTCGATGCGCGACCGGCGTCAAGCGGGCGTCGTCTCGAAGAACTGCTGCCACGATTCCAGATGCTCCTCGGTATAGGCCAGAGCCTCCGGGCGGCTGTTGATGACCCCCGTTGCCTGAGCCTCCTGCAGACGATCAAGCACAAATCCAAGGAAAGGGCCTGGCACGATGCCGAACAGATCGATCAGATCGCCTCCCCGCAAAAGGGGCTCGGCCCGGCTCGCCAGAAACTTGGTTCTGTAGAACCGGAACGCATCGCGCAGGAATAGCTGATGCCGGTGAAACTCCTGAGTCTCCTCACCGATAGTGGCTCGCAGGTCCGCCCACGAGTGCAACAGCACAAGAGGAGCTGCATCACCCGCTTCCCTGAAGAAACGATACTGCGCCCTGGCGGTAACAGTTGTTGCGCTTGAGAGACGGATCGGCCGCAGATGATGTTCCTCGATACCGGCGACGAGATTACTCGCCAGCCGACCCAGTCGAAGGCGGTCGCACAGGCGTGCGAGGATCGGCATGCCGGCCTGCTCGTGCCCAAGGAACCGGACTCGGCCATCCGGTTGGACGCTTCGGGTCTCCGGCTTGCCGACATCGTGTAAGAGGGCCAGCAGCTTGAGGATGGCGATTTCGGTGACGCCCGCCTCGATCTCCCGGTCAAGCCGCTCGCGTAACCAGGGGGCGTCTTCCGGAAAGAGCCGTCCAAGGTCCGTGAGCAGCAGTTCGACGGACCACAGTGTTTGAAGCGAGTGTTCCCAGAGTGGCAGACGATGCGGCTTGCTCGCCGGAACTGACTTGAGCGCCTCGACTTCCGGGACTAGCAGTTTCAGAAGCTGCAGGACGTCGAGCCGCTCGATCCAAGGCACTGCAGGGGACGTATCAAGGATCCTGAACAGCTCGTCGCGCAGACGCTCTCCGGCTACCGTCTCGAGAAGTGATGCGCGCTCGATGATCCACCGTCCGGTAGCGTCCTCGATGGTGAAGCCTAGCTCTGCAGCCAGACGGACTGCCCTGATCAAGCGGAGCGGATCACGATCGAGCGCCGATGGGGCAATAGCCCGCAGGCGCTTTGCCCTCAGATCATTTAATCCATCCGTCGGATCGATTAAAGATAGGGGATTGGGGGACAGGGGTTGGAGGGCAGAGGTGTCGACGCGCACAGCCAGGGCATTAATCGTAAAGTCACGCGCGGCCAAATCGTCTTCGATCGTCTTGCCCTTCGGCCGGTTGATGTCGATCTGGACGATCCCTTCCGCAGATCGGATGATGACCCGAACCGTCTCCGGGTCAAGGCGAACGAGGCTGCCTTGTAGGGCTTCGACCAGATCGCGACCCAATCGTTCCGGTTCCCCCCAGATCACCACATCAAGGTCGGCGCGTCTCGTCCTGCCGCGACCAAGCAGAAGATCACGCACGTACCCGCCAACCAGATACAGGGGGCCTGCCCTGCCGGAAGCCGCAACCGCTTCCATAGCCCGAAGGTACGGGTCGCGTTCCAGTTCGTTCAAACCGAATTCCGAACTCTGCAATCTGTCATCCATTAGGAAAGAGGTATCGGCAGGCTACCGAACCTCCGGCTGGAAGTCAACAGCAATCGCCTACGAGAAAAATTCCCTTGCCATGACCGATTCGGGCCTTATATGATAGAATTACGGTAAAATTGAGGAATCGCTCACGTTACCATCGTGCATAAGTGGCCGGCCTGCTGTGCGTGATCGTACCCGGACAGGTACGAGGCAGATCAGCGGTTTCTCTGAAAGGAGGCAGGTTGATGAGGATCACCGCAGAGATGAAGATTGACAATGTGGTGCGCCAATATCCGGAAACCGTCCAGGTCTTTAACCGCTACGGCGTCGCCTGCATGGGATGCTCTGCGGCTGAGTACGACAATATCGCTGTCAGCGCCCAGGTCCACGGCGTTAACCTTGACCAGCTCCTGCGGGAGTTGAACGAGACCGTGGCGATCCGCAACTGAATCGCGAATATCGCGTGTTCACAACACTCAAACGAGACATCCGAGCAGCTCTTGACCGGGATCCAGCGGCTCGCAGCGCCCTGGAGGTTTTCGTGTGCTATCCTGGCCTGCATGCCCTGTACTTCCATCGCGTCGCGCACTGGTTCTGGAACCGCAATCTGAAAATCCTCGGCCGCTTCATTTCGCATATAGGCCGATTCCTGACCGGGATTGAAATCCATCCTGGCGCGAGGCTCGGCCAGGGCCTCTTTATCGACCACGGCATCGGGGTTGTCATCGGCGAGACCAGTGAGATTGGCAAAGATGTCACCATCTATCAGGGCGTAACACTGGGCGGCACCAGTCTGGAGAAAAAGAAGCGCCATCCCACGATCGGCAATGGCGTCGTGATCGGCGCGGGCGCGACAATCCTCGGATCGATCAAGGTGGGAGACAATAGCCGTATCGGCTCAGGCTCCGTGGTGGTAAAGGAGGTCCCGCCGAACTCGCTTGTGGTGGGCGTACCGGGGCAGGTCATCTATCGTGACGGCAAGCGGGTCTCTCAGACAATCGATCTGGAGATGACTGATATGCCGGATCCTGCCGCAAAGGCGATCCGGTGCGTCCTGGAGCGCCTGCAGGAGCTGGAAAAGGAAGTTGAAACCCTCAAGAAAGAACTGACACCCCCCTCCCGTCCCTACGCGCACTCCCAGCGATACCAAGCTCTGCGAAACAACCTCGACTAAGCCATCCTCTTTCAGTGGTCAGCTATCGGTTTTTAGCCACAACGATCTACCTGCCTGACGGCCGATGGCTGCACGCTTCTCAGCAGCCTATACCTCGACCACCTCATCAGATAACAGGGGATGGATGACTAGGCCGGTAAGGAGCTTGGGATAGAAAAAGGTTGACTTAGGCGGCATCCGTAGGCCGGTCTCGGCCACCGCCTGGACTTCGGCGATTTTAGTCGGATTGAGCAAGATGGCCGCTGCCGCCTCTTCTTTCTGGACCATCCGGACGACCTCCGCGGCATCATGATGATAACTGAGTCCATCGTCCGGAAGATCACCCAGCCCATGCCGGGACCATGGCCCCTCGATCAAAAGCGCATGAACGATGGCGACATCCAGTCGCCTGTAGACGGGTGGCTTGTCATTCCCGGCCTCCAGGGCTCGTTCATCAGCGAGCGTCAGGAGGTATGCGCGCCCCTCTCCACCGTATAGGCTGAAACAATGCGTCCCCCCATTGGTCTGCCGCAGATGGCCCAGCAGAGCCGAAGCGGCCGCCTCAGGATCACGGGGGACAGCCAGCCTCTCGACGGTAAATTGTGAGGTAAGCTGGGCCAGATAACCGTCCAGACTGCCGCCCGGAAGGTGCCTGAGCAGCCGATGGATCGGAAGAATGACCAGGCCGGGGTCTTCGGCGCTGACCAGCGTCATCATAACGTAGTTGTAAGGCCGTCTCTGCGTGTCGGCGGGATCACCCTTCTCCTTCGCCCGCATGAGATCGCGGTAGGTCAGCGCCGTCTCATACCGATGATGACCGTCCGCGATAAAGAGCGGCGTTGTTGCACATTCCGCCTGAAGTCTGCCGATTGCTGCACGATCCTGACATATCCAGACCCGATGGTGGATGCCGTCCCAATCACACAGGTCAATGATCGGTGTGGATTCCCGGGCGGCAGCCGCCAGTCGATCCAGTTCGAGAAAGCGACCGGGGTAGATGCCAAAGACAGAGCTTAAGTTCGCGTGGCAGGCCTGCATCAGACGAAGTCGGTCCGCCTTGGCCGCCCCCATTGTTCGTTCATGAGGGAAGACCGTACGACCGCCGAACTCTTCCAGGCGAACCAGTCCGATCAGTCCGCATCGCACGAGTTCTCCGGCCCCGGGAAGCTGAAAGGTCTGTTGGTAGAGGTACAACGCGGGTACTGGATCACGAACCAGCACCTGCTCGGCTTGCCATTGGCGAAAGTAGTCTCCCGCGCGACTGTATTGGTTCCGTACCGCGTCGTCTTCCGCCAGCGTCTCACCCAGAATCAGGCGGATCACGTTGTGCGTGTGGCGGGCGTAAAAGGCTTGCTGCCCTTCCGGTGAAATGACATCGTAGGGCGGAGCCATCACCAGGCTCAGGTCTGTTACGAACTCAGGATTGTACCGTAATCCCCTGAAGGGCGCGATGACAGTCATTGTCCTTCCCTACCTCAACTATCGAGGTCCAAATGAGCTTCGTTCCAGGATCAGGGTTTTGCATCTCGAATCCTCATCCTAGGCCAGGCCCACGTAAATCTCCGGCCGGCGGTCTTGCAGGAATGGCCAGATCCCCCTGACGGTCTTGACCCACCTCAGGTCGATCTCCGCCAGAACTACCCCCTCGTCGGCGCCACTCGGCTCCACCACGAAGTCGCCGTTCGGATCGACGCAAAAGCTCTTGCCATAGAACGGCAATCCACCGCCATTGGCTACACGGTTGACCCGAAACACAAACACTCCATTGTAAACCGCGCTCCCAACAAGCGCCCGCTCCCATTTGGCGTGCGACGCGACGATCGAGGCCGAGGTCGGCGCACAGATCACTTCAGCCCCCTGAAGCGCGAGCAGGCGCGACCCCTCGGGAAAGAAATTATCCCATGAGATCTGGACACCGATCGCAGCATAGCGGGTATGGAACACGGGGAATCCCTGGTTCCCAGGGTGGAAATAGAACCGTTCCTGATAATTCGACAGCTGCGGGAGATGATTTTTCCGGTAGCGACCCAGCAGTGTCCCGTCGGCGTCAAATACGAGGGCCGTATTGTAGTAGGCTCCATCGGTCTCGCGCTCGAAGATCGGCGCAACCACAGCGACTTGACACTCTCGCGCAAATGCCGCCATCGCCTCACTGAGCGATCCTGGAACCGCCTCAGCAGCGGAAAACTGTGATGGATCGATCTCACGAGGGAACCAGGGCCAGGCGAAGCACTCCGAAAAACAGATCACCTTCGCCCCCCGTTGGGCGGCGATCTTCCCCAGCTCTATCGCTCGTTCCAGGTTGGCTGCGGGATCTGGCCCGCCACCCATCTGGATACCCGCCATCGTCAGTATGCTGTCGTCCATTCCCATTCTCAGATCAGCCGAAAGACCGGCCCATACGGACGCATCTCTTCAAAGACCGCCGATGCGCCGATCGCCGCCTCTCTTTCCTCCTGGACCGTGAGCCGGGCCGTGACCCGCAGCCCCTCATCCAGATCGATGACCGCGACAGTGTATGGCTCCTGCCCCTGGAAGGCAGTCGGCGGCACCCGAATGGTGGTAAAGGAGGTGAGCGTGCCTCGACCTGACAGATTCACCGGCAGGACAATGGGCGTCCCGCAGCGCCGGCAGGCGCTTTGAGGCCTGGCAAACAGGCCCTTGCAGGCGTCGCACGCGAACGCCTCGAATGAGGCCATACTCATCGCCGCTTCAGGATGTGAACCGTACTGACCGCCCCGGTCCCACCAAGGTTGTGAGCCAAGCCGATCTGCGCGCCCTTTACCTGATTGATAGCTTCACCCCTGAGCTGTCCGACGATCTCATAGATCTGAGCGAGGCCAGTGGCGCCCACCGGGTGGCCCTTGCTCAGCAGGCCGCCGCTCGGGTTGATCGGGAGCTTCCCATTCAGCGCTGTGAGCCCATCGGCAACGGCTGGTCCCCCTTGCCCTTTTGCAACGAATCCCAGATCTTCGATAGCCGTAATCTCGGCGATGGTAAAGCAATCGTGCACCTCGGCCACATCGACATCACTCGGGGCGATGCCGGCTTCTCGATAGGCCTGGTGCGCGGCGGCCACCGAGGCCTCAAAGGTGGTGAGATCCGCCATCTCGAACAGCGTCGCAGGACCCGTCGCGTGACCGGAACCGATGACATCGACCCGCCGATCGGTGAACTCGTCAGCCAAATCGGCTGCACAGAGGACGGCAGCCGCCGCGCCGTCGCTGATCGGTGTGCAGTCGTACAGTCGAAGCGGATCACAGATCAGCCGTGATTCCAAGATCTCCTCCAAGGTCACGGGCTTTTGAAAATGGGCTTTGGGATTGGTACTGCCGTTGGATCGGTTCTTGATCGAAACCATCGCCACCTGCTCGCGCGTCGTCCCGTACTGGTGCATATGCCGCCGCATGATGATCCCGAAGGTCCCCGGAAAGGTGAGACCCAGTCGCATCTCGCTCTCGGCGTCGCCGGCTGACGCCAGCGCCTCCGTCACCGCCCCTGTCTCCGCCGAGGTCATCTTTTCGACACCGCCGGCAAGTACGATATCACAGAGACCGGATGCGATCAGCAACACCCCGTGACGGAAGGCGATACCGGATGAGGCGCAGGCGCCTTCTACCTTCGTACAGGGAATCGGCCCGAGGCCGAGTCGATGAGCGACTATCGGAGCCAAGGAGCCTTGGTGAACCAACGTCTCAGAGACGAAGTTGCCGAGGTAGAATGCGTCAATACGGCTACTGGGAACCTGAGCATCGTTCAGGGCCTCCCGACAGGCCTGTAGCGCCAGGTCAACGATGCCCACACCGTTCTGCTTCCCGAACGGTGTACACCCGATGCCGATGACCGATACCCCACGCATCACTGTTTCTGTGTCATTGCGAGTGACCAACGAGAGCGCAGCAATCTCACCGTCGTGGTCCTGAAAGATTGTGAGATTGCTTCGGCTTCGCCTCGCAATGACGCGGGGGACTTTCGCAGCAATGACCTTGCACAGTCGTACCTGGAAACGCCACGCTCAAGCCCCGCAGCACTTCTTATATTTCCGGCCACTGCCGCAGGGGCACAGGTCATTGCGTCCGATCTTCTTCCCGACGACCTTGATCGGCGCGGTCGCGGCGGCCGGGCGCAGGGACCGCTCCGCCGGGCTCGGCGGTGCGCCGGGCTGCGCGCGCAGGGGCGGCTCGCCATCCCCGCCAGCGGGCGCCTGGGTCTCCGCAAACGCGGTCGCCTCCTCCGGCGCCACCTGGACCCGGTACAGGTACTCGATCGTCTGCGCCTTGATCCGTTCGACCATCGCCTCGAACAGCGCAAACCCTTCGCGTTTGTACTCGATGAGCGGGTCTTTCTGGCCGTACCCCCGCAGCCCGATCCCCTCCTTCAGGTGGTCCATGGCGAGCAGGTGGTCCTTCCACTGCCCGTCGACCACCTGCAGCATGATCATCCGCTCCAGGTACCGCATCAGGTCCGGACCGAACTTCGCCTCCCGGTCCTCGTAGGCCTTGAGGACGCGCGCCTCGAGACTGTCACGGAGTAATGCGACGGTCAGCGACGCGACCTCCTCCGGCGCCCACGCGACCTCCAGATCGAACTGGCGCTTGACCGCCTCGGTGAGCCCGGCCAGATCCCACTGCTCGGCATAGCTCTCCGCATTGGCGTAGAGCGCCAGCAGCCCATCGAGCACCTCGCCCCGCATCTCGGTCAGGGTCTCCTGCAGGCTCTCGCCCTCCAGGATCTTGTGACGCTCCGCGTAGATGATCTTGCGCTGGGTATTCATCACGTCGTCGTATTCCAGGAGATGCTTGCGGATCTCGAAGTTGTGGGCCTCGACCCGCTTTTGCGCCGTCTCGATAGCGCGGGTGACCATGCGGTGCTCAATCGGCTCGCCTTCTTCCATCCCCAGCTTCTCCATGATGCTGCTGATCCGGTCGGAGCCGAACAGGCGCAGCAGATCGTCGTCGAGCGAGAGGTAAAAGCGGGAAGAGCCGGGATCGCCCTGCCGGCCGGCGCGCCCCCGGAGCTGATGATCGATGCGGCGGGCCTCATGGCGCTCGGTGCCGATGATGTGCAGCCCCCCCAGGGCCACCACCTGCCGGTGTTCCCCCGCAGTCTGCTGACGCACCACGGCCAGCGCGGCGGCGTAGGCCTCAATGTTCACCGACCGATCCAGCAGGCCATAGTGCTGCATCTGCCGGACCTCCTCGAGGGTCGTGGCCAGCTCCTGCGGCTCGACCGTAGGCTCGACCGTCTCCCCACGCCGGAGCCGTTCCGCCGCCAGGAATGTCGGACTCCCCCCCAACAGGATGTCGGTGCCGCGGCCGGCCATATTGGTGGCGATGGTGACCGCCTTGAAGCGGCCGGCCTGGGCGACGATCTCCGCCTCCCGCTCATGGTGCTTGGCGTTGAGCACCTCATGGGGGATCCCTTTACGCTTCAGGAGCGCCGAGAGCTGTTCGTTCTTCTCGATCGAGGTGGTCCCGACCAGGACCGGCCGCCCGGTCTGGTGGCAGGCGGCAATCTCCTCGACGACCGCGTCGTACTTTTCCGGTCCGCTCTTGTAGATGACATCCGGGTAGTTGGCCCGGACCATCGGCTGGTTCGTCGGCATCACGAGCACATCGAGGTTGTAGATCTGGGCGAATTCGGCGGCCTCGGTATCGGCGGTGCCGGTCATTCCCGCCAGCTTGGTGTACATCCGGAAGTAGTTCTGGAAGGTGATGGTGGCCAGGGTCTGATTCTCCCGTTCGATCTTGACCCGCTCTTTGGCCTCGACCGCCTGGTGCAGCCCATCGCTCCACCGCCGCCCGGCCATCAGGCGGCCGGTGAACTCATCGACGATCACCACCTCGCCGTCCTTGACCACATAGTCCACGTCCCGTTTGAAGAGGACATGGGCCCGCAGCGCCTGCTGGACGTGGTGGACGAGGTCCATGTGGGCCGGGTCGTAGAGGTTGGTGACCCCCAGCAACTGCTCCACCTTGGCGACCCCGCTCTCGGTGAGCGCCACCGACTTGGCCTTTTCGTCGACGATGTAGTCGCCGGAGCCTTGCGCCTCGGCCTCGTACAGCTTACCGCCGACGATGGTGGCGCCCTGCTTGAGCCGGGGGATGATGCGGTCGAGCTGATAGTACTTCTCGGTCGATTCCTCCGCGGGGCCGGAGATGATGAGCGGCGTGCGGGCCTCATCGATCAGGATCGAGTCCACCTCATCGACGATGGCATAGTGTAGCGGCCGCTGGACGAACTCCGCGGCGGCAAACTTCATGTTGTCGCGCAGGTAGTCAAAGCCGTATTCGTTGTTGGTCCCGTAGGTGACATCGGCGCCGTAGGCCTGTTTGCGGGTCGCGTCGTCCAGGTCGTGCTGGATCAGGCCGACGGAGAGGCCGAGGAACCGGTAGATGCCGCCCATCCACTGGCTGTCGCGCTTGGCCAGGTAGTCGTTGACCGTGACGACGTGGACCCCCTGGCCGGCCAGGGCATTGAGGTAGACCGGCAGGGTGGCGACGAGGGTTTTGCCTTCGCCGGTCGCCATCTCGGCGATCTTGCCTTCGTGCAGGACGATGCCGCCCAGCAGTTGCACGTCGAAGTGGCGCATGCCGAGCACGCGGCGCCCGGCCTCGCGGACGACGGCGAAGGCCTCGACGAGCAGGTCGTCGAGGGGGGCCCCGCGGGCCAGTCGCTCCCTGAATTCGCTCGTCTTACCGCGCAGCTCCTCATCCGAGAGCGCCTGCACCGCGGGCTCCCGCGCATTGATCGCCGTCACCATCGGCCGGAGGCGCTTGAGCTCCCGCTCGTTTTTGGTGCCCACCACCTTCGAGACCCACTTCATGAACATCGTGCCATCCTCTCCTTGCTGTCGGCTCGGCCTGCCACGCGGATCCTACCATAGACGCCGGAGGGCTTCAATGCCGAAAGGGACGCGCCAGCCTCGCCCTCGACAGCCTCACCTCTTTATTTGGTGACGATAACCCCGCTGCACGTTCGCCGAGCTGGGCAGGCACGACGCCTACCCTGCCACATGTTAACTTTCCCTTGACGGCGCTGAAGCAGGACGGCTAAAGTTCTAATCATGAAGTTCCAACGCAAGTTGCTGCTCGGCTTCGCGCTCATGGTTGTACCGGTTCTGCTGATCAGCATAGAAGCCATCTGGAATAACCGGGAGGAACGAGCAGCCCTCAGAGCGCTTGGCGAGAGTATGGCGAGAACTCGGACGTATGCCGAACTCGAAACGGTCTTATTTCGCCAGAGCCGCCAAATCTGGGGGTTTCTCACCGGGACGGACCATGAGGCGCAGGCGGAGTTCTTTCGGTTGGAGCCGGAGATCGAGGAGCACCTCCGCCAATGGAAGCTAACACTGACACCCGATGAAATGGATCTCGTCACAGACGTCGAACAGATCCATGGCCAGATGTTCGACGTCGGCAAGCGCATCATCTCCCTGTATCAGAACGGACAGCGGAGCGCAGCGCTGACCTTGGCCAATACGGAACTGAAGGGCCGGCTCCTGCCTACCCTCAGCGCCAAAAATAAAGAGGTGTACGGCGCGGCCCGCGCCCACAGCCTGCAACGGGCCTACGCCAGACTTGAGAAGATCCTGCAAACCGAGGGGCGCCTGCTGTCATTGATTATTCTGCTTTCCCTGGCCATCGGGGTGGCCGCCTCGATCTTGATCTCCAGAGGGCTGGCGCGTCCGATCCATCAGCTTAAAGCGGCAATGGAGGTAGTGGGCGCAGGCCGTCTGGATCACGAGGTAGCGGTTCGCTCGAAAGATGAGATCGGCGAGCTGGCGCAGGCGTTCGCCGGGATGACCGAGAACCTGAAGCGGTCCCATGAGGCGATGGCCCGGCTCAACCACGAGTTGGAGCTCAAAATCAAGAAGTTGGAAGAGACTCAGGCGCAACTCATCCAATCTGAAAAACTGG
Source organism: Candidatus Methylomirabilota bacterium (assembly GCA_028870115.1). Classification (NCBI taxonomy): domain Bacteria; phylum Methylomirabilota (SeqCode); species Candidatus Methylomirabilota bacterium. The sequence goes on along the minus strand of JAGWQH010000029.1, from coordinate 50,457 downwards.
CCTCTATCGGCGAGATGTCCGCCGCGGTCGCCCACGGCTTGCGCAATCCCCTGGCGAGCCTTCGAGCCGCGGCCCAGGTTACCCTTCATCACGTAGCCGACGGGCCTGTGGCGCAGGCGCACCTGAAGATGGTCATCGCCGAGGTCGACCGGTTGGACCGCCGCATCACGCATCTGCTCGCCTTCTCCCGCCCAGGCCCTTTTCGTCCCATCCCGGAACAGCTCCCCAGGCTGATCGACGGCCTGTTACCCACATTCGCCGGACCGCTCAAGGATCGCGGTATCCGACTTGAAATCGACATGCAGCGCGACCTGCCTGAGGTAGATATCGATCCGATTCAGGTAGAGCAAGCGCTGGGCGAGATCTTCTCCAACGCCCTCGATGCCATGCCCGATGGCGGGTCTATCACGATCCGGGGGTACCGCGGAACGGGAAACGGCAGGTCTGGATCGGTGGTCCTGGAGATCGCCGATACCGGGGGCGGGATCGCCACGCCACTGCTCCCGTCGGTTTGTGATCCATTCTTCACAACGAAGGCGGAAGGAACCGGCCTTGGCCTCGCCATCGCCAAACGATACGTGGCGCAGAATGGCGGATCACTGGACATCGCCAGTGCGCCGGGAGTCGGAACCACGGTGCGCATCACACTGCCGATATCATCGGGTGACCGGGACAGGACCGCATGAACCCCTCGACGCTGTTGATTGTGGATGACGAGCGCACCCTGGCTCGCTCGATCAAGCTGTTCATGACCGAGCAAGGGTACGAGGCAGAAGTGGCGGAGAACGCCGACAAGGCGCTCGAACTCTTAGATCGTCTCCGCCCCGACCTGGTCTTCCTGGATGTCTGCCTGCCGGGCCAAAGCGGCATGGAGTTGCTGAGCAGAATCAAGGAGTTCGACCGCAATATTGCCGTCATTATTATGACCGCCTACGGCTCTATTGAAGGGGCAGTGGAGGCGGTCAAGCTTGGGGCGTTCGATTACATCAAGAAACCGGTCGATCTGGACGAGCTGAAGCTGCTGGCCGACCGGGCGTGTGAGAGCGCGCGGTTACGACAGCAACTCTCTTACTACCGAGAGCGGGAAGTCCGGGAGCTTCCCCTCATGGGGATCATCGGCAAATGCGATGCGATCCGCGAGATCATTGCAAGAATCCGGCAGATCGCCGCCCTGGAGGAGCCCCCACCGATTCTGATTACGGGGGAGACGGGAACCGGTAAGGGGTTGGTAGCGCGCACGCTGCACCGCCACAGTCGGCGGGCTGCCCGCTCGTTTATCGAGGTGAACTGCACGGCGCTGCCCGCTACGCTGATGGAAGCGGAGCTGTTCGGATACGAGCGCGGAGCGTTCACAGACGCCAAGGAATCAAAGATGGGTCTGTTCGAGGCCGCTGATGGGGGCTTCCTCTACCTGGACGAGGTTGGAGACACCGAGCTCCCGCTTCAAGGTAAGCTGCTTCGCGCCGTCGAGGAGAGGGTCATCCGCCGAGTCGGGGGATTGCGGGACCGGCGGGTTGATGTCACCATCGTTGCCGCCACCCATCGGGATCTCGAAACTGAGGTTAAGGGCGGCCGATTCAGAAAGGATCTCTACTATCGGCTCGCCGTCATCACCATCGATCTGCCGCCGCTGCGCGAGCGCGGCGAAGATATCCTGCTGCTCGCCACCCATTTCCTGGAGACGTTCAACGTCAAATACGGGAAGACGATCCGAGCAATCGATGACCGGGCCGCCCACACCCTATGCGAGTATCCTTGGCCCGGCAACATTCGGGAACTGAGCCACGTCATCGAGCGCGCGGTCCTGTGGAGCTACGGGGATCATCTTTCGATCGAACAGCTCTCCCTGACGCCTGCACCGCCGAGTACGCCGGTGGACCCCCTGCCTGCTACGGGTCTTACCCACGGGGCGCTCCCGCGCGAAGGGATCGACCTGGCGGCGTGGGAACGGTCGTTGGTGGAGCAGGCGTTGCGGGATAGCGGCGGCAATCAGACGAAGGCGGCCAAGCTACTCCGCCTCAGTCGAGACACCCTTCGCTATCGACTGAAGAAGTTCGGCCTATCCCGACCCTGAGTCGTCCTCAGGTCGTCGATTACGGGAGGATGGGTGTGGCAGACCAACCGCCTACGCCGAAGGGGAAAAGGATCATGGATACCGACGTCCTTGTCATGGGAGGGCTGACCATCCTGATGGCCGTATGGGCTTTTACGAGAGGGGCCGATCTGCCACTGCGGGGTCTTCAAGCCGGGTTGAGGCTGCTCCAGGACGTCTGGCTGCCGCTGTTGTTCGGCTTCTGCCTGGCCGGCCTCTTCGAGGTGCTCGTCCCCCGCGAGTTGCTCGTCAGATGGATGGGCAAAGAGTCCGGCATGCAGGGCATCCTGTTTGGGTGGCTGGTGGGCCTGCTGATGCCCGGCGGGCCGTATGTCGTTTTCCCCGTAGCCGCCTCGCTCTTGAAGGAGGGAATGGGGGTCGGACCGTTGCTCACCTTCATTACCGCGAAGTCGCTCCTCTCGCCGATCCGCTTGTTCACATGGGAGGTCCCGTTTCTCGGCTGGGCCTTTGTCACGGCGAGGACAGTTCCGAGTCTGCTCCTGCCCCCGATCATCGGCATCATCGGCCAGCGACTGTACGCCTTGTTTCTCCGCTAGCAATCTCTGATGCAACTGCAATGGTGGACTGCTCAGCTTGTAATCTGAAGCGCCGACAGGAGGGCGTAGAGGGTGAAGTTGTAGGGCGCCTGAAGACTGTGTTCGGCCGCCTTTTTGATGATGACGCCATTCAAGGCTTCATACTCCAAAGGCTTGCCCGCCTCGTGGTCCTGAAGCATTGAGGTCTTGACGTCGTACCCTTGCGAGAACCGAATATTCCGCGCCCAAACCTCTTCAAAAGCAAGGCTGACCCCTGAAGCGTTCGCCAGGGTGACGACCTCTTCCGTCACCCGCCTTGCCAGCTCAAGGGTGTGGGGGTTCTCGATGATGGCCTTGACGGGGCCGCCGACCAGTGTATTGACTGCGTTAAAAGGGGCATTCCAGGCAAGCTTCGCCCACAGGACTTTTTTCATGTCAGGGGAGCCTTCAGCGGATAGGCCGTATCGGTCGAAGAACGCTTTAAGCCTGACAACCCGCTCGCTGACGCCCCCGTCGAGCTCTCCGAATACGATCTTCCCGCTCTCCTGGTGGAGGACCACTCCGGGCTCCGGCGCGCTCGCCCCGATGTAGGCGACCCCCGCTATGACCTTCTCCTTACCGATGAGGGACGCAATCTTCTCCTCGTTGTCGATCCCATTCTGAAGCGACAGAACGTCGGTCTGCTGCCCAATCATGGGGAATGCCTGGCGAATAGCCGACTCGGTATCGTACGATTTCACGCAGAAAAGGACCAAGTTGACGGAACCAACCTCCGCCGGTTCATCAGTAGCGCTGACGCGGACGGAGAAGTCCCCCTTCCAACTCTTGACCGTGAGGCCCTTCGCCCTGAGCGCCTTCAGGCGCTCGCCGCGGGCGATGAATGTGACATCGACACCACCCTTGGCCAGCAGACCACCGAAGTAGCCCCCCACTGCCCCCACTCCCACCACCGCCACCTTCATCCGTTCACCTTCAGGAGGTTGCTCACAGTAATTTGGTAAACTCGTCTACCGAGAAACGAGCATGCTTCAGGATTTGGGAGAGGGTAGATCGCTTGAAAGGGCGATGCGCAGGAACGGCGAGCTTCTGCGTTTCGTCGGAGGTATGCTTCTGCAGCCTGATGTGGCTCCCTCTCTGTCGAACGACTACCCAGCCATCACGTCGAAGAGCCCGAACCACTGCCTCGTAGTTGAGGCTCGGGACCTTCGTCATACAGCTATCTCAACAACCTCTGCATTGGCAGCGAGGTTCGAGTCGTCGTCCACCGGCTCAAGATATAACCTGATCGCCTCTTCGATATTGCGGAGCGCCTCTTCCCGAGTATCACCTTCGCTGATACACCCGGGAAGCGAGGGTACCAGGGCTGTATACCCCCCCTCCTCGCTCAGTTCCAACACCACCCGCAGTTTCATTCTGCACTCCTCTCAGTCCATACTTTAAGCCATTCACACATCTTGCGCAATCTCACGCCGGACGTCAGGCACACCTTGCAGTGCAGCACTCTCTTGGGCTGTTCCTTGACTGTCTATTCGTCGTTTGTCGTCATCAAATCAAACCGGCTTCCTGAAAGCTGAAGTAGCCTTTCCGCGTTACTATCAGGTGATCCAGGACACGAAGTCCGAGAATCTTCCCGGCCTCGGTCAACTGCTCGTGCATGCGAAGATCCGCCTCGCTCGGTTGAAGTTCGCCGGATGGGTGGTTGTGCGCAAAGATGACGGCTGCCGCGCGGTCGGCAATGACATCCGCGAACACTTCTCGGGGATGGACCGGGCTTTTGTCGAGAAGGCCGATCGTGACCACGCGCTTTTCGATAACCTCGTTTGCGCCGTTGAGTGAAATGCAGATGAAATACTCTTGCTGTTTCCCGGCAATGTCGGCCACCAATGGCAGAACATCCTGGGCGACGATGATCTTGACCGTATCCTTGAGTAAGTGACGGCGGGCGAGTTCAAATGCCGACAGGATTTGACCGGCCTTGGCGAGTCCCATGCCGGGAACAGCCCGCAAGTGATCGAGCGTCAATCCGACCTTGTGCTCGCGGATGAGATTGGCCACCTGCCGGGCAATGGTACGCACGTCGACGCCCGCCGTTCCCATGCCAAGAATTGCCGCGACAAGCTCCTCGTCGGTAAGGGCGGACGCGCCTTTCTCCCGCAGTTTCTCGCGTGGGCGGCTATGTTCCGGCAGGTCCTTGATGGTTCTCATGCGCAACTCTATGCATCAGCCTAGGCGACCTATGCATCATCCTCAGATTTTTCTGATGCATATTGAGGCTGATGCGTTAAACGATCAACCGCCGACTTCCGCTCGAAGAAAGGGCCTTCCTGGTCAGTAGTCCAGCGGATTATTTCGAGTTGCTCATTCATCAGATCGTTTAGCCGAAAGGAAGCGTATCATTCTTGCGGCTATCATCTCCTTGGCCCCAAATCTCCGCCAGCTTCGACTGAATCTTCCTCTCGAAAAGCTCCACCAGCTTCCGGTTCGCCTCCACCAACGCCCGCTCGGTCTCCAAATCCGTACAAGCCATGAAAAGGCTGTACAAACGATGTGAATTCACATTAAGAGTGCTTGGTAGCTGTTTCGTCGGCTTGCCTTTCAGGATGCCATAAGGCCCTCAATTCTTGGGCGCGACGAATTACCTGCTCAACAGAATCGGCTTGACTCTGAGCAGATGAAGATTTCCCGGTGGCAAGCTCTGGAGCAATGCCTAATTCTTGCAAACGCCTGAACACCGACTTCAAGGCACGTTCTTCATCACGGAAGAAAAGGCTGCCACGAACGCGAACGAACGTCCAATGGCCACATCGTTTCAGGATGGCCTCTCGTTCGAGGTCTTCTTGGAGTTTCTCCAGGCCATGAAACTGCTCGCCGTCGCACTCAATGGCCAAGCGCTTTCCACTTCCAATGACCACCAAGTCAATGTAGTAAGCCCCCGCTCGGTATTGCGGAAGGACGTTGTAGCCGCGCTCCATCAGCCGTCGCAGAACGGTTCCCTCGAACACCTGCGAGCGAGGGTCCACCTTAGTCAATCGTTTTTCTAATTCGCGTTCCCACGCCTCCGGGTCGAGGGCATGTTCGATGATGCGGCGGCGATAGTCGCCAACCTGAAGATCCGTTTCGTGATTCAGGCTGTGCACGATCCACATCTGGTTGCGCGCACGGCTTGCGGCGACATTGAAGCGTTTCTTAAAAATTCTCTTCGGCCCTTCCTGCCGCATATAGAGCGGTGGCTGTTCAGGTGGAGAGTCCACTACCGAAAGGAACACGACGTCTCGCTCGTCACCTTGGAACTGCGCGGAGTCGCCGCATAGAATCTGTCGTCGTCGATACTCGGCAGGTTCCATACGTTGTCGAAGGAGGCTATCAATTCTTGAGGCTTGTTTGTCGCTGACGAGCGAGACCACGCCGAAGGTTGTCGGCTCCCCTAAATCATTTTTCGTATACTCCGGCCGCTCAATAGCGGCGCAAATGAGCGAGGCAATGGTTTCTGCCTCGACTTCATTGACGTTGTCGCCACGATCGTGCCCTTTCTCAACTCGATAGTGAACGACGTGCGGATTGAGTGGAACGGACGAAGCCTCACGTAGTGGTTTTATTTCACCTTTATAGGATAGGTTGTTGCTAAAAGCGATGATATTGGGCGCACACCGGAAATGTTCAGTTAGCCGAATTACACCGCCGAAGGCAATTTGAGCCAAGTCGTAGACAGAGGTTGTGCCGTCATACAATTCCTTGAAAGGCAGGCCTTCAAGAAAGACACGAATAAGCTTAGTTACCTCTTCCATATCGACGCCGGCGGCGACCGGGGTTACCTGTTCGTCATCGCCCACAATGATAGTTTGATAGCCCAGATACAAGGCAAATAGCGAGGTCGGGTCACATTGGCTGGCCTCATCGATGATCACCACATCAAATCTTGTCTTTGTTGGGTCAAAGGTGTCGGCCACTTCGGCCAGAGGCATAATCCAAACGGGAACGGCATCTTTAGCCGTCGCCATCTCCCGGCGAGCAGCAGCCAGAAGCTCGGCGTCGCGAACTCCTCTACCAGTTTTTGTTAGCTTATTTCGCATCGCTGCGTAAGCACCAAGCGCCCTCTTCTGCGTGGGGTTAGTCTGCCGGATTTGATTCATCCATGTCTGTTTTTCGACAAGATACGCAGTGGTTTCAAGAAGTTGTTGACTGAGCCGTTCAATGTGTTGCTGCAACTGATCAAGTGACACGCTCGCCCGTCTTTCCAATTCGTTATGAAGCTGTCTCCATTCCCAAGCGGCGTTCGGGTCGCCCGGCGGCTGTGACTCACTATGCTCTGCCAGCCGATTGTCAATCGCGGACGCCCAAGCCGGAGCGGACCGACTGAGTCGGTTCAGGAGCTCATGTCGTCGCGTGAGATCTTGTTCAAGGCTCTTCAGCCGTAGCAATTCCTCGTATGCGGATTGATAGTCCATTGCCGAGCGATCATTCATCGCTCGTCGCAATCGCTTTGTCGCTTGAGCTTCTGGAAGATTTGACTTGGGCAACTGCTCGTACCATGTACGCAACGTCGCCAGTAGCCTGTTGTATCGCAGCCATCCGCTCCGCGATTGAAGAATCGGACCAAGGTCGCCAAGCACCGCACGGCGAATTCGGCGAAGTTCAGCGTTATCTCCAGACTCCGGAGCAGTGGAGTCAAGAAATGCAGACCATCCGAAACCGAGGCGATGAAATTCGCTTTCGAGCGGCTGCCAAGTACGGGCCTGCCATTCCAAGCACATCCGGATTTGCGGCACGAACTGTTTACAGACCTGCTCTGGACGATCGCTGAGATCGGAACACGCGAGACCTCCCTGACAAGCCATCTGACGTTCCCAGCGTTCAACCAACTCAGAGCGAAGCTGTTGCATACGTAGAAGCGCCTTCACCGCGCGCAAGTGCGTCGCATCGCTCAGTTCTATTGCGCGGCTGCCAACGCGAACCTTTGCCTTAAACTCAAACCAATGGGGCCTGGTCAGCCTGGCGAGCAAACCGAATGAGTTGCCTGCTTCCTGGTACCGAATAATTTCTTCCACCAATGACAAGAGTTCGTGCGGAGGGCGTGGGTCAGATAGATTCGGACCGTGTTCAATGACCAGTGCGTGACATTCATGCACCTCACGCCAAGTATCTTCAATTTTCTTGACCAGCGAATCCCATTCACAACGCGCGGTCTCACCGTCTCTTCCCGCCTGGATGGCCAATAGCTGCCACGGCGCGCTATCACGCAGAAACTCAATCGTTTTGCTGGCCAGTTCTAACATCCGGTCAAACTCGGTCAAATCTACAGGCTCGAGCGTGTCATCCCATAGTTCCTCGCGTAGCCGGAGATTCTGGCCAGCCAAAGCGGTCATCTCCTCAACAGCAGAACGGAACTCCCCTGGCGTAGGTAAAGTACCCAACTCAGGCCGGCTGCTTGCGAGTTCACGTTCGTCTGTGAGAGAGACACGAGCGTTCGTTTGATACAGCACTACAACCTCGGCATGAGCAAGGGGAAGCACCTCACCGAGATTCACTGGACTGGGAATCCAGTCGTCCTTGCCAGCACCTTCTTTCACACGTTTGGCCGCCTCAATCGGTCGCATGGCTTTCCCGCCGAAGACGACATCGCGAATTTCATCCTGCCTGGCGTTGAGAAGCCGGTGACGCCCATCGCCCAATGATTCGAGAATGTGCTTTCGCTCCTCACGCAAACGGTGCGCATCTCGTTCCAAGAGACGGTCGTCGTCGCTCAGGCGAACGTGAATTTTCTGAACTGAGGTTTGAAGCTCTTCCTGGCTCTGCTTGTCATTGTGAAGAACGCTGATGCAGAGCGGCTGAAGCGGCTCGACGACTTTTTTGCGGAGTACGCGCAGCGCCTTGGGCGTATGGGCAGTGACAAGCACACGTTTCCCTTGCGCCAACAAGTGACCGAGAAGATTCGCGATTGTGTGCGTCTTTCCTGTACCTGGGGGACCCTGCACGAGCACACAACCTCTACGCGTCAATTACTTTGCGATTTCAAGCTGTTCACGATTGGCGGGCTTGCTCAAGAGAACGTCGTCATCCTCATTTCCTATAGACAGCTCGCTATCATGAGATTCTGTTTGGCTGACAGCGCTCGCCTCCAGTCCAAGGATCTGCAGCAACGAGGGAGGGAAGGCCTCACGGCCTGCAATGTCCTCCAACACCAAATCGAAGACGTTAGCTGGGCCCGTTCGTCGCTGTCGCATGAAAATGACTGGCCGGCGCTCTATGGTCGGTTTGTCCTGCTCTCGCATGGTGTGTGGCTGATTGAAGAGTGTTAGATCGGACTGCGATGAAGAACCAGTTCGTCTGCTTACTGAAGGCTGGTCATTCTCAAGCACGGCACCACTGCTAGGAAAAAGTCCCTGGATGAGGCGGCGAAGAAAACCGTGGGTGTCGTCTACTCCAAGAGGAGCAAATTCCGATTTCCTCATTTCGTCCGCGCAACGAGCAAGCTGTTGGCTGTTAACTCCGGGAAGAATACGGAGAAACTCTGTATAAAGTTCTGGTGGTTGCTCTCGCTTTCGGAAAATAAACTGCGGCTGCCGTTTCTCTGGATAGAATTCCAGTTCCAACTTTTGCAGAAGGACTGGATGGTAAAACTCGCCGCCAACATCACGACATCGCAAGAGACCATCACCTACCACCAACTCAATCCTTTCGCCTTCCCGCTCCTGAATGCCATACCACTCGTATACGGTTTGGAAAAGTATCATTGATTGCCGAGCTGGACGCTCGTTAGTCACCCACTGCTCACGTTGCTGCTGCCACGCGTGGAGGAGCGAAGAACGTCGTGAGTCCGCATCAAACCGCTCAATGAACGTTTTACCATCCTTGCTGGTGCCATTGCGGGTTGGTTGGATTTCGACTTTCCCCGCAATATCCTGCCAGCCAGGCTTCAGCCATTCAGACAGCACTGAAGGCGGTGGAGGGCATTGCGTAACGACCGGGCGCACCAGCCGCAGCACGATATCACTATCTTCGACTTTATCCTCAGTCTTACCTGCGTCTCGAAACAACTCGACGGATGGATGGACAGGAAGGTCTTTCAACCAAAGGGAGTGCGGCTGTTGTGCAATATTCCGAACCGGCGGGTAGCGCAGGTCTGTGTAGGCTTTGAGGAACTCGAAGAGTTTGGTCAAACGCTCGCGCACAGGTTGCATGTTTGGTTGGATGCTCATGGTGCTACTGCTCCGAGGACGTCATTGACTGACAAGACGCTGTGTTGTCGCCGTGGGCGATCTGCGCAATGTTGGCGGAGCTGGTCTCATCATCAAAGAAGCGCCAGCGCGACCTTCGGAGAAGGTCGTTGATCAGAATCCTTGCTTTGGCTTCTTTCGGCATTCGTGCGGGTGGCTAATTCGCGTTAAGGGGCCGCATTGTTAAGCGGTCCGTTTAAGCCGCGTGCGGCGCTGGCGCGATGGCATTGTGCCCGAACTGGCGGCGTCAAGCAAGAGGCGCAAGGCCCGATTCACTGAGTCAGAATCAGGAAACGCTTTCGCCAGAGCAGGTTCAATCAGGACGAGGTTCGTCCCTGCCATAGCCCGCTTGTAGTGTTTGCCGCGGACTCCTCCCTTCAGTTGGGATAGATCGTACTCGGCCCGAAGCTCGTCATCAATTTTCTTCACTGGTTCTCTTTTCATACTGTATTGGCTCCTGGAACCTCTCTACGCCCCCACCACTGCGACTTTCAAGGCCTTACCTTCAGTCACACTATTCGACATGTCAAGTTCCAGGGGTCATGCAGGAAGCAGCGCAAACCCTTCAGTTCTGGCTGCGTCCCTCAACCTGTGATCGAGACAGACAAAGTGGTGACCCCTGGGTGTTGTGCCGGCCCATACAAGACCGGCAGCCAATTGAAGGGAATCAGCCGCGCGTAAAGGATGCGCGAGGAGAAGCCGTGCGGCAATGACCCGTACTTCGGCGCTCGGCTCAATCTCTGTCCATGCATCTGACAGCAGGACCAGCAGGTGACGAATCTGATCCTCCCCCTGAGGCGTCAAGAACCCCTCCCGCCGCAGCCGTGCAAACGCTGAAAAGCATTCAATGGGGCTTCCCCACCAGGCGACGATATCCCCGTCGGCTTTCGCGATGGCACGGATGGCCTTGGTCTGCGGACCTTCAAAGTACAGGGGAATAAGGGCCGAAGCGTCCCAGAATTTCACCGGGATTCCGCTCGTTCTTGCAAGAGTGCCTCCAGGGCACGATTCTTGGGGTCTTTCGGTCGTGGAAGGTCCCAAAATCCATGGGGTAGTCCACCTGTTCCGATTTTGACCATTCCCGCGCGCTCAAGTGCCAGGAGATGGGGCGGCCGATCTGTTTTGTCCCGTGTGACAGGGACCAGCTTGGCGACCGGCTTCCCCCTATCAGTTACGATGACCTCCTCGCCTTCCTTGACTGCGGCGAGAAATCTGCTCAGCGAGGCTTTCAATTCAGACACAGCAACGGCCTTCATAAATATGTCCTCCATGGTTGTTTATATATGACTAACATAGTCAATCATAAGGTGTCAAATTACCTCGCCCCACCGTCTTGACCTCCAGCCCCTTTAACTCGGCAAAGAGCCGGCCCTTCACAGGGAGATGTTGTACCGCTTAATTTTGCTATTCAAGGTTTTGAGGTCGATGCCGAGCAGTCGCGCGGCCTGCATCTTTTTGCCCCCCGTATGATCGAGCACCCGGATGAGGTGCAGCCGCTCCATTTCCGCCAGCGAGGCGGGGCCGGCCGCCGATCCGCTCGGAAACCGGATGTTGGGCGACAGATCCTCAAGGCCGATGATGTCGCCGGAGGAGAGAATCTGAAGGCGCTCGATCGTATTCGCAAGCTCTCGCACATTGCCCGGCCACGGGTAGTCCGCCAGCGATTGCATCGCCTCCCGGGAGATGGTCTTGGCCTTTTGACCGGTTACCTGGAATTGCGTCAAAAAATGCTCAATGAGGAGCGGGATGTCCTCCTTCCGCTCACGCAAGGACGGCAGCGTCAAGCTGACCACGTTCAGTCGATAATAGAGATCCTCGCGGAACCGGCCTGTTCGTACCTCCTGGGCCAGGTCCTTGTTGGTGGCGGCGATGATGCGCACATCTACCCGGTGCACGCGGGTGCCTCCAACCCGTCGCAGCTCCTTAGTGTCGAGTACTTGAAGGAGCTTGGCTTGCATGGCCGGGCTCATCTCCCCCACCTCATCCAGCAGGAGGGTCCCACCTCCTGCCACCTCGAAGAGACCCATTTTGACGCTGGTGGCGCCGGTGAATGCCCCTTTCTCATGCCCGAACAGCTCGCTCTCCAGGAGCGGATCCTGAAAGCCGCTGCAGTTGATGATCAGGAATGGCCCGCCGGCTCGAGGGCTCGCCATATGAATGGCCTTGGCCACCAGGCTCTTGCCGGTCCCGCTCTCTCCCTGTATGAGGACGCTCGCCTCACTCGGCGCAATCCGTCGCACGGTCGCCGACAGGGAGGCCATGGCAGGACTGTGACCGATCATAACAGGCGCGGGTTCGCGCTGGGCGATCATACGGCGCAGGGCCGTATTCTCCGTGCGCAGGCGCTTTCGCTCCGCGGCTCGCCGCAGCACCTCCTCCAATTCGGAGAGCTTGAAGGGCTTGGTCAGGTAGTCGTAGGCACCCAGCTTCATCGCGTTGATGGCGCTGTCCACATCGGGGTGACCGGTCAGGATGACGACCTCCGCCGAAGTCCCGGATTCCCGAATCCGGCGGAGCGCCTCCATCCCACCGATTCCGGGCATCTTGAGGTCGAGGAGGACGACATCGAACTCTCGCGTGCGCAACTGCTCCATGGCCTCTTCGCCGCTTCCGGCGCAGGTGACTATATACCCCGCCCGTGGCAGCTCCTTTTCCATAAGCAGCCGGATGAGTCGCTCGTCATCGACAACAAGCACGCGGGTCACACCGCTTCGTTCACCCGCTTGAGGCATCTTCACCCCCCGTCCTGCGGCGATCTGGCCGCTTCCCATCCATCTCACTGCGGTCGGCCAGCGGCAGACTGACGATGACCACCGTGCCCTTTCCAACTCCCCTACTTCGCACCTCGATGCTGCCTTTATGCTGCTCGACGATGCTCTGGCTAATGGCAAGGCCAAGGCCCGTCCCTTTGCCCACCTCCTTGGTGGTAAAGAAAGGGTCAAAGATCCTTGAAAGGTTCTCTGGCGAGATCCCGCTACCCGTATCGGATACGAACACATCGAGCCATGCGTGTTCACAAGCCGGCCCGACGACATCACGACGGTGATGGGCGTCGATGCGGATCTCCCCACCGCTCTCGATGGCATCGAGCGCATTGGTTAAAAGGTTGAGGAAGACCTGTTGAAGCATCTGCGCATCGGCTTGAACTACACTTCCATCCGGAAATGGGACGACGACAATCCGCTGATTTTCGAGACTGGCTTGCCGCTCTACAAACGAGACCGCGTGTAACGCCACGTCATATACATCCACCAGGCTGAAGGTAGGCTCGCGCTGTCGCGCGAAATCGAGCAGGCGGCGGACAATGGCCGCTGCGCGGGCCGTTTCGTCTTGGATCATCGTGACATACTGTCCCCACTCCGCAAGAGCGGAAGGACTGCTGATCTCTTCGGCCTCAACCCGTCGCTGGAGGGCCTCGGCGAAGCCGGCTACAGAAGCGAGGGGATTATTCAGTTCATGGGCCAGGCCGGCTGCCAATCGACCAAGCGAGGCGAGCTTCTCCTGCCGTACCAGCAACTGCTGCGATTGTTTCAACTCGTCGTACGAGCGGCGCAGTTCCTCATACAGGCTGGCGTTCTCGAGGGCAATGGCGGCCTGAGTGGCTAACGTAATGGCCAGGGTCTCATCCTCTTCACTGAACTCGGCGGCGCCCTGCTTCTGCGTCACATAGAGATTCCCACGGACCTTTCCTTTTGACGCGACGGGTACGCCCAGGAAGGAGTGCATCGCGGGATGATGAGGCGGGAACCCGTGCGCGCGCGGGTCGGCTGTCAGGTTCTTCAAACGAAGGGGCTTTCCCTCACGTACCAGGACGCCCAGGACCCCCTTTCCGACCGGCGGAGAGCCGATGGCCTGCCTGGTACTTTCGTCAATACCCGCCGTGATGAACCGGCTGAGGCCGCCCTTCCCACCCAGGACGCCGAGAGCGGCGTATTTGGCGCTCATCAACTTACAGGCCATGTTGACGATACGCTGCAACACCTCTTCAAGCGAGAGCTTCGCACTGAGGATCATCCCCGCCCTCACCAGCATCCGAAGCTGGTTCATTTCTCGTTTGCTCATCCGCTCCCGTTCCTCTACGAACGTGAGTGTGATCAGGGTCTGGAGGCGGTGCGCTACGGGGGCGTAGAGATCGAGGAGCTTGGCCAGCCGGTCCGCCTCACCCCGATACCTTCTGAAGAGAGATTGCCTGTACACATCATGCAGCAACGCCAGGCAATCGATGATCTGTTCCGGAGTCTGCCCTCCAAGCACCCCCTGCTTCGCCTTGAGATGGGCATAGGCCAAGGCTGAATCATACTTTCCGGTCTCCACGCACTCCAGAACGATGGCAGAGAGCGTGCCGGACTCGATCTCGATCTCGTCTGGGGTAAGACCCTCCAGCAGGCCCTGTGCCGTCATCCGGCGAACCCACTCTCGCCGAAGCAGTTCGCCCTTTGCTGAAAAGTGTCTCACAAGCTCTTCGCGTAGTGCAGAATTCCTATGAACCATCAACGTACCATCTCTTTGACCCGCTTTTTTCCTTGTCACCACGACCTGTCAACCGGCTCCATCCGATAGGGAGAGGTTGGGAATTGAGTATTACCGAAAACGTCGGTGTTGACACACATCATAAAGATCTTTATGCTCCTTCCCGCAGCACGCGCTGTCGTAGGGGGAGACGTGAAACTTTTCGAGCAAGTCCTCAGCACGCAGGTCGTCTACTCGGGGAAGTATCTTTCAACCGAGCAACAGACGGTTGTCCTGCCTGATGGCCGACAGGCGATCCGTGACATCGTTCATCCTCCGGACGCTGTTGCAATCGTGCCGATCGATGGCGATGGCCGAATCTACCTGGTTCGGCAGTATCGGCCGGCCATCCAGCGGGCCATCTACGAGATCCCTGCCGGCATTATCGATCACGGCGAACGCCCGGTCACAACCGCCCGGCGTGAGTGCGAGGAGGAGGTCGGGCTTCGACCCCGCCGGCTGCTCAAACTGTGCACCTTCTATTCCGCGGTTGGCTTCTCCACCGGGTCCATCCAGCTCTTTCTGGCTCAAGGACTCATGGCCGGCCGGAATCGCCGCCACGACGCCACCGAGTTCCTGGAGGTCCATGCGATCCCATTCGAACAGGCCTACCGCTGGGTCTTATCACACAAGATCGTGGATGCCAAGAGCATCGTCGGCATTCTCTGGGCCAAGCAACAGCTTGACCTTCCATCGCTCCGCGATTAGCGCCAGTCTGCTGGACACCGGCGTTAGCAATGCGCACGTTCATCACTCGCAACCAAGAAATTCCAGGATCGCCTGATTGGTCTCGTCAGGCTTCTCCCACATCGGCATATGACCGCTGCCTTTGATCACGACCAGTGTGGAATCTCGGATTGTGGAGTGAAGCTGCTGTCCGACCTCCACAGGAAACAGTTCGTCCTGCTCGCCCCAGATGATGAGCGTTGATGTGCGTAAGGTTGTCAGCGCATCGGTATACCGAGCGACCTCATCAGTATGGCGAATCGTAGAGGCCACAACCCGCGCGGTCCCTGCAATTCGGCCGATCCGGTATTGTCGTTCCACCACCGCGTCGGTGATGAGTCGATCGTCATAGACGACCTGTGCGAGCGCCGTCCGCACCATGCGGCGAGTCCGTAACGCGATAGCCAGATACGGCAAGAGTGGGACGCGACGGAACGCGAGGAACCAGCGCAAGAGGCGATTTCGAACCGCGGGAACCACCTGTGGAGGGATGCCATCAATCAGGACAAGCTTATCAACTCGCTCGGGATGCGCGAGGGCAGACGCCCAGGCGATCCCCGCACCCATTGAGTTGCCGATCAGACTGGCACTGCTCACGCCGAGTTGGTCCATGAACTGCTTGATCATATCAATGAAAAACGACGGCGTGTAGTCAACCTTCGGCCGATCCGAATACCCGTACCCGAGGAGATCGGGGATGTACAGGCGATATCGCTTGGACAGCGCCGCCACCTGCCTTTCCCACATCCAGATCTCTCCTCCAAGACCGTGAAGCAATAGGAGCGGCGGGCCATCACCGGTTACTACATAAGCGAGCGTCCCCTCGTCGATCTCCGCCAGACACAGTTCGAGGGCCGGGTTCCAGTCAAAGGCGGTCGGACGGATGAGTACGTTCGTCACGCTTACCAGTCCCGTTGTAATCGCCTCGGCCCTTGCCGCCTCCGACTCGGGGACTATCCCCTTTTGGAAAGAAAAAGAAGCTTGCGAGGATCACGGAAATCTATTAGCATTATTAGATTTGCTTGTCCACCTTCTCCTGTGTGGACTTCTGGCAGACGGTACCCCTATTAACCCGCATTATTCATGAAGGCGGCCCAATCTTATTTGCAGTCTTCGCTGCGGAGCGACAATACAGCCTTCGCATAGCATGACCCTGAAGACCGGAATCGACATGGTGTCAAAGCCCATCTCGCTCATTTCACTGGTAGTATAGGCATGTATAAATGAACACCAGACATTCATGAATAATGCAGGTTAATGCGATTCATGCTGCTCCGGTCGATCATCGTTGGGATGCTGGTTGCATCGCAGCTCTATCTCTTCGCAAGAGGGGATCGGGCACTGCGGCTGTCCCGGTGGAGCCCTCGGCGCAAGAAGCTGCTCCAACTTGCCCTGATCGGGTTCTTCGTCTCAACATTGATCATCTATGTTGCCTTCCTCTCTCGATGGGCCCCATCGGAGCACCCGTCTCCGCTGATCCTGTATCTCCTGATCTATCCAACCGCCATCTGGAGCTTCGGATCGCTGTTCTCATTTCTGTTGCTGCTGCTTACCGACCTGATCGGCTATTGCACCAGGTTGATCCGCTTCAGGGCCGTCAAGAGAGATGAGATATCTGCGCCACCGCTTGATCCCTCGCGCAGGATATTTATGCAAACCTCGCTGGGCGCGCTGGCTGCGGCACCCATCTTGGTCTCGGGCTATGGGGCATCCTATGCAAGCAATGGATGGGGTATTGAGGAGGTGCATCTCTCACTCAGCCGGCCTCATCCTTTTGATCCCCCGCTGAAGGTAGTCCAGGTCTCCGACATCCACTCCGGCCTCTTTATGACTCCCGCCCAGATGCGCCTTTATGCCGAGGCGATCCGGCAGCTTGAGCCCGACCTGTTCGTGCTGACGGGGGATTTCATCGCAAACTCGGCAGCCGACCTGCCAGCCTGTATCAAGGAGATGGCGCGAGTGGAGAGTCGATATGGAAGTTTTGCCGTTCTTGGAAATCATGAACATTGGTACGGAGAGCCTGAAAAGATTATCGCCGCCTTCGAAGGAGCAGGGATCGCGATTCTACAAAATACCCATCGGGTCTTGGAGACCAACCGTGGCTCCATTGCCATTGCGGGGATCGACGATCTGCGCGTCGGCCGGCCCAATCTTGGCCGAGCGCTGGCTGGTCTGAATCCAGCATATCCAACAATCCTGCTGTCCCATCGTCCTGAGATCTTTCCGCGGGCTGCCATTCGCAACATCGCCCTCACCTTGTCTGGCCATTACCACGGAGGACAGATTAAGATAAGCGCGCTCGGGCTGAATATCAGTCTTGCTCACCTGCTGAGCCCTTACCCCGAAGGTCTATACCGTCTCAGGAATTCCCACCTGTATGTCAACCGTGGCCTTGGGACCACCGGGACCCCCGTCCGCGTCAACGCCCCTCCTGAGATCACCCTCTTTCATCTGACATAGCTGCTGCTCGACGTCAAAGAGCAGAATACACCCGCGCAACAACAGGGCCGGTCCGTCTTCATGCGGCGCGCGGCGGATTGAATATAGCGGTATGTTCTCAGCGCGGAGAAGAGCGGTGCAAGGAGGGTCACAGCACGGGTTGGAAGGTTCAGGGCAACTCCTAACGAACCAGACTGTTATTTGGTTAGTAGCATCTTAAGCGAAATGAGAAGTAAGGCTATCCCAAATAGTTTTTCCAGCACCGAGTTGGACAAGCTCGTCGCAAGTTTGGCGCCCAGCAACCCTCCCAAGAAAAAACCAAGGCATATCAGGCTTGCTATTCTGAGGTCCACATACCCTTCTTTGTAATATGTCCAGGCGGCTAATAGTCCGATGGGCGGTACCAGCAGCGCCAGCGTCGTGCCCTGAGCCTGATGTTGGGATAGCCCGAACAAAAAGACCAGCGCGGGAACAATGATGATCCCTCCGCCGATGCCGATCAGCCCGCTAAAGCTTCCTGCTACCAGGCCCAAGAGCAGATACAGCAGAATGTGTGTCATATGTGAACCTTCCTTGCGTTGAGGAAAAGTTACACAACATAAGGTCATTGACCCCGCTCGATTTGGAAATCAGGATGGGCAAGAGCACGGCGCTAGTTCTCGAATGCCGAATTTCACCAAGAATCTTACTGTTATCGACTGCTGGAAGGCAAGCGCTTTCCAGTCGTTTGAGGTCATGCGCCGCCTCACTGGCTCTGCTGCACTCGGCACAACGAAACTGACTGGGCCGGATAAACCATTCGGCCGATCCACCATTCTACTCGTTGGGGAGATCTAGCGATGGAAAAGCCGTGGGGTGAGAGATAAATGTAACCCCCAGGACCGACCCACCGTAGCTTTAAGCAAGACCACAACGGGCGATCAGTAAAGACGACCGGGGGCGACGCAGCCACCCTTTGCGCAGGAGGAAGATCGATGATACAACGGTTGATGCTGGGTATCGTCTCGGTAGGAGTATTCTTTGTTTCGTCGTTTACGACTGTTTCTGTCTTCGCAGGGTCGCCGCCTATCGCCGGCGCGAGATCAGGCGCCCGCAGTGAGGGCGCGGGAGCAATCCGCAGTCAGACCTCCCCATCCAGTCTGGCTTTCCCGCAGGAGGTCACTACTGCCTTCACCGCGAGTCCCACAACCGGAGGGTTGGGCGATGCGTTAGCGGCATCGCGCAGCACCTTTTCGACTGCCGAACGGATCGAGTTCGATGCGGTCCTGTTCGAATCCGGTCTGGCGGGCAGCGTTGCTGACCTGCAGCTCCTTGTCTTTGATGCGACCGGAGGACGCCATTTGGCCACCTTCACCCCGCCCAGCGTCTTCGCCCCTGGCGACCGAACCGGATTTTTTATCCAGGTGGATGGCGGCTCGCTTCCGCTCGGACAACTGAAGTGGGTAATGGGGATCGTTGACGCCTCGGGCCGACTCTTTGTCACACCCTTCCAGATAATCGAGATCCAGTGAAAAGTTAAGAAGCGTTAGAGGTTGGCCGTCTCGATTTTTACCTTAGCCCGTGCCCGTACTTGACGAATCCAGTCGGCAAACACCTGCGCCCGCTTCCTTTCCAAAAGCCTAAGGCTGAATTGAGCTTTCTCGCGTTCGAATTCTGCGGGACTCGGGTCTTTTCGATCGATGACTCGGAGGAGATAGCTCGCCTTCGTGCCCTGGATGACCGGACTGATTGCCCCCCGCTCCATTGTCAACGCGGCCTCCTTAAACCTCTCCTGGTCCGGTATCTGCGGGAGGTTACGATCTGATGAGAAGAAGTCGCTGATAAGCGGCTTGAGTCCGGACGCCCTAACGATCTCCTCCCAGGGTTTTTTGTCCTTAACCAGTCCGGACACTTTCTGAATGATGGCCTGTTGTGCCTTTGGATCTGAGAACAACAGGTACTCGGCCTTCACGGAAGCTCGATTCAAGCGAAATGCCTCCCACACCTCATCTGGAAGGAGGTGAACCTCCCCCTTCACCCACTCCTGAACCTTGCGAAGCAGCAGGTCCTCACGAAGACCTTCCTCAAACTTCTCAGGGGTCAGGCGCGCCGATTGAAGGGCCCGGAGATATCTGTCTCGGCTGAAGCCGGTCGCATCGCTAAAGGCCGGCACGGTGGTGATCTCTGCGATAAGCTCATCCGGACTGATCACAATATCCAATCGTCTTGCCTCGTGAAGTAGCAGGTACCGTCCGACGAGCCCTTCCATAACCTGCCCTTTCAGGTTCAGTTGGTCGAGGATCTTTTCATCAAACTTATCTCCTAATTTCTCTTGGTATTGCCGATACTGACGCTGGTAAGCCTGCTGATACTCCGTGTATGGGATCTTCTCACCCTCGACGACAGCAATGGGGCCCACCCCGCCGGGACCCGATGTGGAACGGAATCCCCAGACCAGGAAGGTGGTCCCAACAAAGGCAAAGATCACCAGCCACAAAGTAACGCTTAGCGCCTTGCTATATCCTCGCATTCGCTTCAGCACAGTACCCTCCATCGATTTCCGGACACCAGTACGCTCATACAACTTAATGGATTTGATGCTATCGCATTGTGACAACCGACGCAACCCTTTCTTCTTCCAGATAGAAAACGGACAAATCCGTGCACTTTCCTCACGCGATCTGGATACAGTCAAAAGGAATGCGTCGGCGCAAGCCTAATCGCCCTTGGCCTTCGCCACCTCCGCCGTTCCACCGGCTTTCTCGGTGATGGCGCTCCGCGCGATCTCAACCGTGACATTTTCGGCGATCCTTACCTTGACCCGGTTGTCTTCGCCAAACTTGATTATTGTCCCGTACAACCCTCCAGTGGTCACGATCTGATCGCCGGTTTTCAATTTGTCGAGCATATCCTTTTGCTCTCGCGACTTCTTTTGCTGTGGACGAATCATCAGGAGATAAAATACAACGAATATCAGTACTGGAGGGAGGAGAGCCGCAAGCATACCTCCAGTTCCACCTCCAGATGGAGGGCCCTGTTGCGCATACGCCGTTCCCATTTTCTAACCTCCTCGTAGTTGTGTTCTGTTATGCTACAGTTTCGTCGCGATTCAGCGCGTCACTCCTCTCAAGAAACCTTGTCCGGAGTGCGGCAAGGCTCCCATCTTCGATAGCCTGGCGGATCTGCTGCATAAGCGCAACATAGAAATGAAGGTTGTGAAGCGTGTTCAAGTGCAGTCCAAGGATCTCGCCAGCCACAAAGAGATGCCGGAGATAGGCGCGGGAGAAGTGCCGACAGGTGTAACAATCACAGGCGGGATCGGGCGGCCTCTCGTCTGCCGCATACACCGCCCCCTTGATATTGATTCGACCCTGGCTGGTGAACAGGCTTCCGGTCCTGCCGTGCCGGGTGGGCATTACGCAGTCGAACATGTCTACCCCCCGCATCACGCTTTCTACGAGATCCTCAGGCGTTCCGACCCCCATCAGGTAGCGAGGCCGATCGGCGGGTAGGAGCGGCGCAGTATAAGCGACGGTCTCATACATTACAGCTTTCGGCTCGCCGACAGCGAGGCCGCCTAACGCATAGCCGTCAAAGCCGATCTGTTGCAGGGCTGTGGCCGCCTGTTCCCGCAGCGCCTTGTCGGTCCCTCCCTGTAGAATACCGAACAGCGCCGATTGCCCATCGGGATGAGCCGCCCGAGACCGTTCTGCCCACTTGAGCGTCAGCTCCAGTGATCGCTGAAGATACTCGGTGGTCGAGGGATAGGGGGCGCACTCGTCAAGCGGCATGATGATATCCGCCCCGAGGGATTCTTGGACTTCGATGGCGAGCTCCGGCGAAAGAAAGTGAAGTGATCCGTCAAGATGAGACCGAAAGCTTACCCCCTTTTCCGAGATCCGGCGTAATGGGGCCAGGCTATAGACCTGAAACCCCCCACTATCGGTGAGGATCGAGCCGGGCCACGCCATGAAACGGTGCAAACCGCCCAACTCCTTAATGAGTCGGTGGCCGGGACGCAGGTAGAGGTGGTACGTGTTACACAGAGCTAACTGTACCCCGTCAGCCTGAAGCTCATGGGGTGTGAGCGCCTTGACTGCGCCTCCCGTCCCGCAGGGCATGAACACAGGGGTCTCCACGGTGCCGTGGGGTGTCCTCAGCCGCCCCCGCCGTGCGCCTGTTGCAGCATCGATCTTCAATAACTCGAAGGTCACAAGCTTTCCTCTTCAGTGGTCAGCTTTCAGTTCTTGGCTCGATCAATACCCGCGGAGTACTGATTGCGGATTGCCGTCTGACCGCCTCATCACACAATCAACATCGCGTCGCCGTAGGAGTAGAAACGGTAGCGCCCGGCAATAGCCTCGCGATACGCAGCCAACATAGTCTCCCGACCTGCGAAGGCAGAGACCAGCATAAAGAGGGTAGAGCAAGGCAGATGAAAGTTAGTGATGAGGGCGTCGATACTCTTAAAACAATAGCCCGGGTAGATAAAGAGGTCTGCCAGGCCGGTCCCAGCCCGTATCTCGCCCAACGTTGCGGCATGCTCCAGAGTCCGGACGGTCGTCGTCCCCACCGCGATCACCCTCCGCCCCTCTCTCCTCGCGACCTTGACTGCCAGAGCCGTCTGCTCCGGAATGATATAGCGCTCCGGCTCCATCCGATGTTGTGCAATCTGCTGCACTCGAATAGGACGAAACGTACCGGAGCCGACAAAGAGGGTAATCGGGGTCACGGTGACACCCTGCTGCATGAGCGTCTCAATCAGTTCCGGCGTAAAGTGGAGGCCGGCCGTGGGCGCCGCGATGGCCCCTTCATGTTTGGCGTATACCGTCTGGTACCGCTCGTGATCCAGCTCTGCACCCCAAATCCCCCCGTACCCCCCTTTTGTAAAGGGGGAGTGGGGGGATTTTGTACCCTGTCTTTTGATGTACGGCGGAACCGGCATCTGACCGAAGCGCCACAGGAGGTCGGGAAGTCTTCCGTCATAGACGAGCTTGAGCAGGTGGCGCCCCTCACCGCGTTTCTCTATCACCTCGGCCATGATCGTACCATTAGCCAAGGTAATGCGGTCGCCGGCCCGAACCTGCTTGGATGGCTTGATTAAGGCCTCCCAACAGTCTGTCCCAGTACGGCTTGAGCCGGGATCGGCGTCAACCTCACACAGGAGCAACGCCTCGATAAGATACCGCCGCTCGGATCGACCGAAGAGCCTGGCGGGGATCACCTTCGCTTCATTGACGATCAACAGGTCTCCCGGAACGAGATATTCCGGGAGATCGCGGAAGATCCGATCCTGCAGGGCGCCCGTGCTCCGATCCAGGACCAGGAGCCGCGAGCGATCGCGCTCGGGAGCGGGCGTCTGGGCAATCAGCTCGGGGGGCAGGGTGTAGTCAAAATCGGCTGTCCGAAGCGAAATAGGCACAGGTGGTGTCAGCTCCTGGCGGTATCGTCGCCGCTCACCGGCGGCGAAAGAGCGAAAAGAGTATGGTCAGGAGGATACTCAAGAGTATTGAGGTCGTGAGCGGAAAATAGAATGAGAAGTTTTTGCGTTGGATATAGATGTCGCCTGGGAGCTTCCCGATGAAAGGGACCTTACCGATGAACAGAAGGAGTCCCCCTATGGCGGCCAGAACGAGACCGAACAGGATCAACATCCTGGCGAGTGAATCCAGCCCCTGCACTGCTCCTCCGCCTCCAGCGATGTCGAGCGCCCCCGTTACCCGTGCCATAACTCGCCCTGCACCTCGGCCGGGCGGGGGAGCTTGAAGTGATCAAAAGCCAGGCGAGTCACGGTGCGGCCCCTTGGAGTCCTGGCTAGAAACCCTTGCTGGATCAGAAACGGCTCGTACACGTCTTCGATGGTATCTTTTTCCTCTCCCACAGCGACTGCGATCGTCTCGATTCCTACCGGCCCGCCGGCAAACTTTTCGATGATGGTATGCAGGATCCGCCGATCCATCTCGTCGAAACCGTTAGTATCGACCTCGAGCCGTTCCAGCGCGCTCTGCGCGACTTCACGAGTGATGACGCCATCCCCCAGCACCTGGGCGAAGTCCCTGACACGCCGCAGCAGACGATTGGCAACGCGGGGCGTTCCACGGGAGCGCCGCGCGATTTCCCACGCGCCGTCCTCCATGATCGACACCCCCAGGATCTGTGCCGATCGCAGGACGATCCGAAAGAGGTCGGTCTCATCGTAAAAGTCCAGGCGCTGGACTACACCGAACCGGTTGAACAAAGGCGAGGCCAGAAGTCCGGCGCGAGTCGTGGCTCCGATCAAGGTGAAACGCGGCAGTTTCAGCCGGTAGGTCTGCGCGCTCGGTCCTTGACCGATGATCAGGTCCAACCGGTAATCTTCCATTGCCGGGTAGAGGGTCTCTTCGACCAGAGGATTCAGCCGGTGGATCTCGTCGATGAACAGCACATCCTGTTCTCTGAGGCTGGAGAGGATTGCCGCCAGGTCTTTCTGTCGTTCGATCACCGGTCCGGAGGTAACCCGGATGCTCACCCCCATCTCCGAGGCGATCATAAAGGCGAGAGAGGTCTTGCCAAGTCCCGGCGGGCCGTAGAAAAGCAGGTGGTCCAGGGGCTCCCTTCGCGCTTTGGCCCCCTGTACGAAGACCTGGAGGTTCGCCTTGACCTTTTCCTGGCCAATGTAGTCATCCCAGGCTTTTGGGCGCAGGCTTTGTTCGAGCTCCTGATCCTCGTCCTGAAGCTGCCGATTCGCCACCCGTTCTCGCCCGCTCTCCTGCTTCTGTTTCGCCGATGTCATAGCCGCTTCCCCGTTCCTTCGGAGAGATGTTTCAGCGCCTGCTTGACGAACTGTTCAAAGTCCGCCCCGTCGCCAACGGCGTGATGCGCCGCGTCTGCCGCCGCCGAGGCCTCTTTGCGGCTGCAGCCCAGATTCAGCAGCGCGGAGACGACATCCTCGATGGTCCGATCTCGTTCCGGGCTCGGCTGGTGGGCAACCACGACTCGACCCGCGCGAGGAACCCCCAGCACCTTGTCCTTCAATTCCAGGATGATCCGCTCGGCCGTTTTCCGACCCACTCCTGGAATCGCCTTGAGCCTTGCAATATCGCCCTCCAGGATGGCCGGGATAAACTCCTCCACCGCAATTCCTGACAGGATATTGGCTGCGAGGCGAGGCCCGATCCCGGACACTCCCGTCAGCAACTCGAACGTTATCTTCTCTTCGAGAGCATGAAACCCGTACAGTTGGATGGCATCCTCGCGGACATGCGTGTACACACGAAGGCACACCTCCTGTTGGATCTCCGGGAGCTGATAGTACGTCGAAAGAGGGATAAAGACCTGGTAGCCGACCCCGTTCACATCAACCACAATCTGCCCTGGATCCTTGGACACCAACAGCCCGCGGAGCGCTGCGATCACCGTTCTCTGCCTCTCGTGAGATGCAGGAGTCGGGCCGAATGGTGATGACAAATGGCCACGGCCAGCGCATCGGCGGCGTCGGTCGAACAGACCGGCGCTTCGAGCCCAAGGAGCGATTCGACCATCTGCTGGACCTGGCGTTTGCCCGCAGCGCCATACCCGGTTACCGCGCTTTTCACCTGCAGCGGGGTGTATTCCGCGATGGCAAGTCCGCTCTGTGCGGCAGCCAGAATCGCGACCCCTCTCGCCTGGCCTAGCTTGAACGCGCTTTGTACATTTTTCGCGAAGATGAGACTTTCGATTGCTGCCCACTCCGGCTGATAATAACGGATCAACTCGGCCAGGCGGCTGAAGATCTGTTGCAGGCGGGAAGGAAAGGGGTCGGCAGACGTGGTGATGATGCTGCCGTATTCGACGGCTCGCAAGATACCATCACTGCGAGCCACTATCCCGTAGCCGGTCGCGCTGGCCCCTGGATCAACCCCTAAGACCAGCACAGCAGTTCCGTCGTCATCATCGGGCGATCCAATGGTTCGACAGAGCACACCACAGGCCTAGCCGGTTACTGCCGCCATGATCTCTTCGGGGATGTCGAAGTTCGCGTACACATTCTGGACGTCATCATGCTCTTCAAGTGTTTCCATCAACTGGAGCATCTGCTGCGCCTGCTTCCCGTCCAGCCTGACAGTGCTCTGTGGAAGCATGGTCACCTCCCCCTCGGTGATCTCGATCTTTCCTTTTGTCAGGGACTCCTTAACCCGCTCCAGGTCTCGTGGCGCGGTGATTACCTCGAAGATGTCATCCGACCGCCGAACATCCTCGGCACCCGCCTCCAGCGCAACGCCCAGCAGCCGATCCTCATCGGCAGCGGCCGCTTCTACTTGAATCAGCCCCTTCTTTTCAAACATCCACGCCACGCATCCCGATTCTCCCAGGTTGCCCCCGTATTTCGAAAACGCCTTACGGATCTCCGGGGCGGTTCGGTTCTTATTATCGGTCACGACCTCCAGCAAGACGGCGACGCCTCCTGGCCCGTACCCCTCATAGATATACTCCTCGTAGGAGGTGCCAGGCAGCTCACCCGTCCCCTTCAGGATGCCTCGCTGGATGTTGTCCTGGGGCATATTGACAGCCTTGGCCTTTTCGATCGCCAATCGAAGGCGAGGATTGCCATCCGGGTCGCCGCCACCCACCCTGGCAGCTACGGTGATCTCGCGAATAATCTTGGTAAAGGTTCGGCCCCGCTGGGCATCCACCTTCGCCTTCTTGTGTTTGATGCCCGCCCACTTAGAATGGCCAGACATAGTTTCACCTCCTTACTGTAAGGCGAAAATAGCACAATAACTCGAAGATTGTAAAGAAGAATCAGCCGGAAGACCTGCCCTCCAAGTCATCGTGGGCTCGCACCGTAAATCGTTCGGAGGCGAAGAGTTCTACGAAGGCTGTCAAGGAGTTCACGCAGAACTTCTTAGACTTAACCGCACCTATCTGGCCAAGCTCGTTCGGTTGCTCCGGAGGGGGATCGAGCCTGGCCGAAAAAGGCCACTCTTGATGCAGCTGACTAGTTATCCTCCGTGTAACCCTCTTGATTTTTCTAGTACCCCATTAGGTACTTTTTTCTGATGCGTCTTTGTAGCCCAGCAGATTTCACCTCTTCGCCAAATCTCGCCTCAGGCAAATAAATCAATAAGATTACGTCTGATTCTTCGTTGTATAACAGGCGCAGCCGCCAAGATGTGATGTGGCACGCTTGTTGCTTACTATAAGCTGTGTAAACCGGGTAAGAAACAGTACCCGGATTCGAACCAAGGAGTCAGAGTGGTTTTGAAAAACAGCACACTGTCATTGACTTTCCTATGGTCGTTGGTGGCGGTTACTGCAATTCGCCGCACGAAAGAGGCGCATCATCGCAGGATCGTTCAGCTGGCGACCATTGCCCCAACACGGCCCACTGGGGTCTAAGGGAGTAGAGAGGGGGCCTCCGCTACCCCCCAGAGGCCCCCTCTCTACTCCATCCTTTTCAGCATCTGCTGACTTTCCCTCTCTAATAAGTGTCAGCGGTAGGTCGGGTACTCGCCCTGCTGGCCTGAACTCAATTCTTTCTTGACTGATGTAGCCCATTTGGGCTAGAGTTTTAATGTACTAACCGGTCGGTTTGTTTGAGGGGAATCATGGCCAATACTAAAGAGCACATTATCGAGGTCGCAGCTCGTCTGATCCATCTCAGGGGTTTTAACCATACGAGTATTGGGGAGATCTTAAAGGAGAGTGGGGTCGGGAAAGGGAATTTTTATTACTATTTTAGAAGTAAAGAAGAGCTGGGCTATGCCATCGTTAAGGATAACTTCAGGCGGTTTTCAGAAGAGGTGACGGGTAAAGCCTTCGGAAATAATAGAGATGCTGTGACTCAACTGGATGATTTCCTGGATATACTTCTTGAAATACATCGAAGGCGAAACTGCGCCGGCGGATGCCGCTTAGGTAACATGGCTATGGAATTGAGTGATATCCACGAAGAATTTCGAAAGAAGTTTCAAGATGTGTTTGATGGCTGGAGTGTTCAGGTGGAAGGTGTTCTGCAAAAAGCCAAGGCGGGCGGACAGCTTACAGGTCATGCGGATCTTCAAGCGTTAGCCCAGTTCGTCATCGCTTCCGTCGAGGGAGCAATACTGCTCGCGAAGGTAAAAAAGGATATCAGTACCTTGGAACGCTGCCTTAAGGAGTTGAAAAAGTATGTCCGAATGTATGTTAATCGCAGATTGCCGCTTCCGGCTTAAACGAATACGCCGATCTCCACGTCATATTTTGCATAATGTTGTACAACCGAAGAAACTTGGGACAGTCGGTAGCCTCCTTCATGAGATAACAGCAGTTGCGCGATGTGGGTATATAGAACACGGACGATAGTTCATGCTACGAGGGTAAACAGATGGCAACCATCATCGAGTACACAAACCAAAAAAGGCCGACTAATAATTATCCTAAGCGGATTATTTCACCACTCACGCCGGGTCCATGCTGTTACTCTAAAATGGAGCAGATTGGGGTGGAACAGCACGAAGAAGGCTGGAGTTTCATTTATAAGCGTTGCAAGAAGTGCGGGTTTGCAGTCCGCCATGTGACGGCGCGGAACCCACAAATCCTCACGAAGAAGGGTTCTCGCTTCAATTACCAGGAGTTGGTTGGTTTCCACAACTAGAATGGTTCGAAACTTCCGCTCCGCATTGCACTCCATCTGTGTTATACTTTTTTACCAAGCGACAAATCGCACTCATGGAGTTGAGAGATGAAAGTGGGTGGGCTTGCAGAAGCAACTGAGGTGAGCGCTCTGCTTGATCTGGAAGAAGAGATCGAGCGGCTGAAAAAAGATTTACATGCGGTGGTGCTAGCGCATTACTACCAAGACTCTGAAATTCAGGATGTCGCTGATGTCATCGGCGATAGCCTGCAACTTTCCCAACAGGCCGCAAAGACAAGCGCTGAGGTGATCGTCTTCGCCGGCGTTCACTTTATGGCGGAGACCGCAAAGATCCTGAACCCCTCGAAGCAGGTGCTGCTCCCCGATTTACAGGCGGGTTGCTCGCTAGCGGAAGGATGCCCCGCGCCTCTCTTCGGACGCTTTCGGCAAAACTATCCGGACCACATCGTTATCAGCTATATCAATTGCACTGCTGAGATTAAAGCAATGAGCGATATCATCTGTACCTCGAGCAACGCAGAAAGGATCATCAACCAGATCCCGAAGGAGCAGCCGATTCTCTTTGCGCCCGATCAGAACTTGGGCCGCTATCTGATTAAAAAGACCGGCCGTAATCTGACATTGTGGCCCGGCACCTGTGTGGTGCACGAGACGTTCTCTGAGAAGAAGCTCGTACAGCTTATGCTGCACCATCCTCATGCCAAGGTGCTCGCCCATCCCGAGTGCGAAGCAGGCGTGCTTCAGCATGCCGACTACATCGGCTCAACGAGCGGACTCCTGAATTACGTGAAGCAGAGCGCTGACACGGAATTCATTATCGCGACCGAGCCCGGCATCATTCATCAGATGGAGAAGGCCTGCCTGGACAAGACATTTATTCCAGCCCCTCCGGATGGGGATTGCGCCTGCAACCAGTGCCCCCACATGCGGCTCAACACCATGGAGAAACTGTACCTGTGCATGAAGCACCGTGCGCCGGAAATTACGCTTGATGAAGAGCTGCGGCTTCGTGCCCTACGGCCGATCCAGCGTATGCTGGACATGAGTTAGAGCTGTCTCTCCTTTACCACCATGCCCCTATCCGTCGTTCGGATCAGCCGCCGAGAGGCCCTCAAGCGATTTCTTGAGGAAGACATCGGTCGGGGTGATGTGACGACCCTCGCGATTGTCCCGCCCGATCAAAAGGCAACCGGCCATTTTATCGCCAAAGCGCCTCTCGTGCTGGCTGGGATCGAGCTGGCGATCGAGGCCCTCACCCTTTTAGATCAAGGCGTAGTGGTTGAAAACCGGCATCGTGACGGTGATGAGCTCTGCGAAGGCGATAGGGCAGCATCCCTTCGAGGTCAGGCCAGGGCGCTGCTGACCGGCGAGCGTGTGGCTACAAACCTGCTTCAGCGGCTCTGCGGAATCGCCACGCTGACAAGACGGTTCGTCGAGGCTGTCCGCGGAACAGATGCAAAAATTCTCGACACACGAAAAACAACGCCAGGGCTGCGGGTATTTGAGAAGTATGCGGTCACCGTCGGCGGTGGGATCAATCACCGCTTTGGGCTTGATGACGCGATCTTGATCAAGGATAATCACATCAGGCTGGCCGGCGGTATCCGCGCAGCCACTGAAACAGCCCGGGAACATGAGAGCCGCTCGCACCGGTTTGAGGTGGAGGTCACCACACTCGACGAGCTGCAGGAAGCCCTTCGGTACGACCTTGATGCCGTCCTCCTCGATAACATGACTCCTGAGATGGTTCGACAGGCGGTGGCCTGCGTACGCGCTCACGAGCGCGGCAAGAAGATCGTGGTCGAGGCGTCAGGCGGCATGACCCTCGACAATGTTCGAGCATTCGCGGAGGCCGGCGCCGATTGGATCTCTATCGGAGCATTGACTCATGCCGCTCCGGCCGTTGACATGAGCTTTAAGATCTACCCCGCATGAAGACGGACATTCTGATCATCGGCAGCGGCCTCGCAGGATGTGCTGCGGCGCTGGCGGCGGCTAAACAGGGTATTGATGTCACGCTGCTCACGCGGTCACCTCACCCGGAGGAGAGCAGTACCTTCTGGGCCCAAGGCGGCATTATCTATCAAGGCGCGGATGACTCCCCTCGCAAGCTGGTAGCCGATATTCTCGCTGCCGGCGCCGGTCTGAGTTCGCCCGAAGCAGCGCTGCTGGTCAGTCGCGAAGGCCCACGGCTGGTAGAGGAGATCCTCATTGATGAGCTTGGGGTTCCGTTCGACGAGTCGTCGGAGAATTCGACCCGATGGGATCTGACTGCCGAGGCCGCGCATTCGCTTCCACGTATCCTGCATCATAAGGATCGGACCGGATCGGCGATCCAGCGCGCGTTCATCGAAAGAATGGCCCTTTATCCCGGGATCAAGCTGCTTTGTGCGACCACCGCCGTCGATCTGCTCACGATTTCTCACCATTCGGTCGAACCCCTGGATGTCTATAAGCCCCAGACATGCATCGGGGCGTACGCGCTGGACCAGGCAAGCGGCGAGATCTTTCCCATCCTCGCGAAGGAGACGATTCTGGCGACGGGCGGACTTGGCCGCGTCTTTCTGCATACTACGAATCCTGCCGGCGCCCGCGGTGATGGTATTGCGATGGCCTACCGGGCCGGCGCCCGTTGCATCAATATGCAGTACGTCCAGTTCCACCCTACCACGCTCTTCCATCCCAGCGGCCGGTTCCTCATCTCTGAAGCGATGCGAGGCGAAGGCGCCCGTCTGGTGGACGGCAAGGGCCGAGAATTCATGACCGATTATCACCCCGATGGATCGCTGGCACCGCGAGATATTGTCGCGCGCGGAATTCATCAGATGATGTTGGAATCAGGCGAGTCGTGCGCCTACCTCGACATCTCTCACAAGCCGACCAACGAGGTCCGCGAGCGATTTCCCGGAATTTATGCGCACTGTCTGAAGCGCGGAATCGACATGACCAAAGAGCCCATTCCCGTCGTCCCGGCCGCGCATTACAGTTGCGGCGGCGTAGCTGTTGATGAGTGGGGTCGATCGAATCTGCATCGCCTGCGCGCCGTTGGTGAGGTCGCCTGTTCTGGGTTGCACGGCGCGAATCGTCTGGCCAGTACGTCCCTGCTGGAATGTCTGGTGTGGGGAACCCGGGCCGGCGCTCAGGCCGCAGCGCTCATTGCAGGGAATGAGGAGTATTATTTTCCCCAGATTGCGCTCTGGCGGTATGAGCGCGAACCGGTTGATCCGGCGCTGATCGCTCAGGACTGGCTCAGCATTCAACAGACGATGTGGAACTACGTAGGACTCATTCGCAGTGCCAAACGGCTGAATCGAGCCCATGAAATTCTGCGAGAGCTGAGTCTTGAGATCTTGAGATTCTACGAGAAAGCTGAAGTGACCGACGCGATGGTTGGCCTGCGCAACGGTATTCAAACGGCGCTGGTTGTCCTGCTGGCAGCCATGGAATGCCGTATCAGCCGCGGCTGCCACTACCGGATCGACTAGGTTAACGCCTGTGACGGGTTTTAGGTTGCGAGGAAGACGCAGCATGACGCTGTTCAGTATCAGAGAGGCCATTCGATGAAAGCGGTGCGATTTCATGAGCACGGCGGACCTGAGGTTCTCAGGTACGAAGACGCCCCCGATCCCATCATCGCCCCCCATGAGGTGCTGGTAAAGGTCAAGGCATGCGCCCTGAATCACCTGGATCTCTGGTGCCGGAAAGGGATGCTGGGGATGCAGATTCCCCTCCCTCACATCTCCGGTTCCGATATCGCCGGTGAGGTGGCGGCAGTGGGAAGTATCGTGACCCACATCACACCCGGTCAACGAGTAGTTGTCTCACCTGGGGTGAGTTGTGGCCGGTGCGCCTGCTGCTTGTCGGGACGCGACAATCTCTGCCGCTCCTACGAAATCGTGGGCGGTTACCGGATCGACGGTGGATACGCGGAGTACGTGAAGGTTCCCGAGGTAAACATCCTGCCGATGCCTGACGGGATGAGCTTCGAGGCCGCGGCAGCGTTCCCGCTCACGTTTCTGACCGCCTGGAATATGCTCATCAATCTCGCGCACGTGAAAAGGGATGACGAGGTGCTGGTGATGGGGGCGGGAAGCGGGGTTGGAAGCGCCGCTATCCAAATCGCTAAGCTGTTCGGCGCTCGCGTCATTGCGGTCGCCGGCAACGACGAGAAGCTTGACAAGGCCAAGGAGCTAGGCGCTGACGACGGGATCAACTATGCCAGCCAGGATCTGGTCGCCGAGGTGCGGCGCCTTACGGCCAAGCGAGGAATCGACGTAATCTTCGAGCATGTGGGCGGCGCGGTTTTCGAGAAGCTGATTCCGGTTCTGGCCACCGGGGGCCGACTGGTCACCTGCGGCGCCACAGCAGGCCACCTGGCCCAGACCGACATTCGATACCTCTTCATGCGACAGGCATCGATTATGGGCGGCTTCATGGGTCCCAAGGCTGATCTGTTACACATCGTACGGGAGATAGCGCGCGGGACACTCAAACCGGTAGTAGATCGGATCTTCCCGCTCAAGGATGCCACAGCGGCGCAATGCGCGATGGAAGACCGCAAGCTGTTCGGCAAGCTGGTCCTGGCAGTCTAGTCACTATGGCAGACCGATAGCCGGATGGGACGTGAGATCAAGAGGAGGACCATGACGCTGAACGTCGCGCATCGAGGAGCCTCAGCGCTGGCGCCAGAGAATACGATGGCAGCCTTTGAAAAAGCGATCGACCTGGAAGCTGACGCCATCGAGCTGGACCTGCATGTCAGTCGCGATGACGAGCTGGTCGTTATTCACGATTATACGCTGGACCGAACCACCGATGGCCGGGGACCGGTCCATGCGCTGAGCCTCAAGGAGCTCAAGCGGCTGGATGCCGGTCGCTGGTTCGGTGAACGCTTTACCGGTCAACGGATCCCGACCCTCGCTGAGGTTCTCGATCGTTTCGGCGGACAGGTCCCGCTTGCGCTTGAAGTCAAGGCGGGGTCGGCCTTCTTTCGCGGCATCGAGGAGCGCGTAGTAGCGGTCCTGCGTGAGCATCAGGCTATTGAGCAGGTAGCCGTCGCGTCGTTCGACCATCATGCGCTCGTAAGACTGAAGGAGCTGGAGCCAAGCCTTCGGACAGCCGCCTTGCTCGTGGGACGGCCCATGTCGATGTCGACAGTAGCGCTCCCCAGCAAGGCAGACGCCATGGCTCTCGAGTGCAATCTTGTCACGAAAACAGAGATCGATGCCTGCCGCGCCGCCGGGCTTCAGCTTGTAGTGTGGGTAGTCAACGAGCCTGCTCGGATGCGCCACTTTATCGATCTGGGAGCCGACGGTATCATCACTGATAGACCCGACCTGCTGCGTCGTGCCCTGGCTGAGCGCGGCCAGCCCCGCCCAACGCTGCCGCGCTGGAAGTAAGCGGTCGCTTCAGGCCGGCCTCAGCGGCCTCGATTGAGGATAGTCATGGCCTTCGGCTCAACACCCAACGATCCGAACCGGACCGCCTGGCCGTTTATTCTCCTGATCGGTGCGATTGTCGCCGTGATAGTAGCCACCATCCTTTTGTTTGCCGCATGATCGTCATGGCCGGATATCGGAAACGGGTTTCAGGCGTCGGGTTCTGATGCGTGCGACGCACGATTTCTGGTTGCGAATTCTCGCTGCCTTACGCTATCTTAAAGAGGTGCTCATCTGTGGCGCACCAATCCTGAGCCTGTCAACATCTGAGTCTATTGAAGGGGCGGAATGATTCCAGAACCAACTGGCCGCTTCTGAGGGTCCTCGATAATTCCAATAAGGCATCAACGACTATTCAAAGGCTTCGTATCCAGGGAGCGGCCATGGCGTCAACAGGAAACAAGGGTACTGGAAGTTGAAGGAGTACGGAATGGCGGGCACGGTTGCTGCCACGAATCAAGACTTTGACCGACCCTGGTTCGCCTACTATGACCCGTGGGTTCCAACGCGCCTCGAATATCCCGATATCCCGCTCCACCGCTTTCTATCAACCTCCGCCCAGAAGTATCCGGATCGAACAGCGATCATCTTCTATGGCAGGAGACTGACCTATCGAGCCCTGGACGAGGCCGCCACACGGTTTGCTGCCGCTCTCGCAGACCGCGGGCTGGCGAAGGGTGACAGGGTCTCGCTCTTTCTCCCGAACTGCCCCCAGATGGTCATCGCCTATTACGGTACCTTGCGGGCAGGAGGTCTCGCGGTCTCGACCAGCCCGCTCTACTCCACACGAGAGTTGGAGCACCAACTGAACGATTCCGGCGCCGAAACCATCGTTGTGTTGTCGAAGCTCTACCCGCTCGTCAAAGAGGTCGCCCCAAAGACCGGCCTCAAGCGGATCATTGTGACGAATATCAAGGAGTTTTTCCCGCCCATGCTCCGGCTGCTCTTCACTCTTCTGAAGGAAAAGCAGCAAGGACACCGACCCCTAGTAGAGCGAAAGCCTGGGACGGAGTGGTTTGCGGAGATGCTGGCCTCTGCTCCCGCGAAGCCCCCCGCAACCACGGTCGGCTCTGACGACCCGGCGCTGCTGCAGTACACCGGGGGCACGACAGGCTTGGCCAAGGGAGCGATGCTCACGCACAGGAACCTGGTAGGCAACACGGTACAGACCGCCGCGTGGCTGGTGAAGCCTGCCCTGAGCCCTGTCGAAGGGCCTGCCCCGCGCTCAGCCGAAAGGGAAAGCGGTAAAGCTGAGGTCTTCCTTGGGGCGATCCCGTTCTTCCACGTCTATGGGATGACGGTAGTAATGAATCTCTGCATCTCGCTGGGCCACACGATGGTGCTCTTGCCGCAATTCAAGGTGCAGGAAGTCCTGGAAACAATTGCCAAGTATCGGCCCACCTTCTTCCCCGGTGTCCCGACGATGTACGTGGCTATCAATAATTACCCGGAAGTCGGCAGATACAACCTCCATTCGATCAAGGCCTGCTTGAGCGGGGCGGCGCCATTGCCGATTGAGGTGGCCAACAGGTTCGAGGCATTGACCGGCGCTCGCCTTGTGGAGGGGTACGGGCTGACTGAGGCCTCTCCGGTCACGCACGCCAACCCGCTTTTTGGCGCCAGGAAGGCCGGGACGATCGGCCTGCCGCTCCCGGACACTGACGCCAAAATCGTGGATCTGGAGACCGGTGAGCGCACACTGCCGCCAAAGGAGATCGGCGAGGTAGCGGTCAAGGGCCCCCAGGTGATGGCAGAGTATTGGAATCAGCCGAGCGAAACCGCCATGGTACTCCGAGATGGATGGTTGTATACGGGCGATATCGGCTATATGGATGAGCAGGGCTACTTCACCATCGTAGATCGTAAAAAAGAGATGATCATCGCGGGCGGCTTTAACGTCTATCCCCGGGAGGTTGAAGAACCGTTGTATGAGCATCCAGGGGTCAAAGAGGCGGTAGCGGTGGGCCTGCCTGACCCATACCGTGGCGAGACAGTGAAGGTCTATGTCGTTCTGAAAGAGGGCGAGCGCGCCACTGAGCAGGAGATCATCGACTTTTGCAAGCAGAGAATGGCAAAGCACAAGGTGCCCACCTTGGTCGAGTTCAGGCAGGAGTTGCCGAAGACACTCGTAGGGAAGGTGCTCCGTCGTACCTTGCGCGAAGAGGAGATGGCCAAGCGAAACCCAGGAGGCACCTGAAACGCTTTGGGCGCTGGAGACCGGTCCAAGCAGGCCGTCGGATGTGTGATGCGGACTATCCCGCCGCCGATCCGGAGTATTGACCTCCGCGACCGGCTGAGCGAGTTGTTGAGTAACGCGCTCCAAATGGACAACCGGGCTGCGCCGCTGTACCTGCTCCGCTCGTTTGGGGATATGCTCAGCGGGCAGGGACAGGCCGGGGTGAGCCGTGATGCGCTGGTCAAGACGGCAGAACGGACGTTCGGTGAGGTCGGGATTGGGATGACTGCAGCCGAGGCGATCGATGAGCTGCTTGCGGCTCGTTTGTTACGCACCCTTGCCCAGGAGAGCGGGCAGGCTCAGCTGGCCTTCGGAGAGGCGCTGCAAGCGGAGCTGTCCGCTGTAACTGACAGGATTGACGCCTACTGCCGGGTGTTAGAGCGGGTGTCACGACGGAGGTCTCGCTCGGCCAGCCAGGTGGAGCGGTCGCTAGAAGAGGCTGCGTACCTCTTTAATGAGAGCCTGTTCTTCGAGGTGCACGAGGTCCTCGAGGCGGTATGGCTCACGGAAGCCGAGGGTGCGCGTCTTCTCTTGCAGGGACTTATCCAGATTGCAGTCGGGTTTCACCATCTGGAGAACAACAACATCAGGGGCGCCCTCTTCCTCCTGCAGGAAGGGATTGAAAAGGTTAAGAGGTATGGTTCGGATCGATGCGGCGTAGAGCTGGATCAGTTTCTGGCGCAGGTTGAGCGCGCCCGGCAGTCGATCGAATCGCTTGGAGAAGCGGCGTTTGACCTCTTCGATCGTCGGATGATCCCGAATATGCCCCTCATTGGAGTATACAGCCGGATATGAGGCCTGCCGAATGAGTCTTCGAAAGCTGCTGTCCCATACGGTCCTCGCCTACCCCAGGATCACGCTGGTTGCGGCGATACTGCTCACGCTGCTTTCAGTCTGGACATCGATTATGCGACTGAGCTTCACCTCCACGCATGAGGCGCTATCCCCCCTTAGCGGCCGGGTCGGCCAGGTTCAAGAACATTACAACCAGGCGTTCGGCGATCCGGACCGCGCGGTCATCGTTGTGGAGGCCAAAGATCAGGAACAGGCCAAGCGTTATGCCGCTGTCCTTGCCGGCCGGCTGGAGGCGTTGCCGGAGATTGAGGAGGTAATCTACCGCTTTGATCTCACATCGTTAGAGGATCATTTTCTGATGTACCTGACTCCACAAGAGATCAGCGACCTGCAGAGTAAGCTACAGGAGCATCGCTCACTGCTGGAGGAGCTGTCTGCCAATCCGGGCCTGAATCACCTGTTCCAACTGATCCATCGAGAGATCAGCGCGGCGTTGGTCGGTCATCTGTTTACAGGCTTCCTGGGCGAAGAGGAGAATGACGAGGCCAAGGGTCCTGTCGAGCTTCAGCCGCTTCTTGCGCTGCTCACGCAACTTGATGCGTGGGCGGCCGCCCCGCGGACCTACACCTCACCGTGGAAGCAGTTCATGGTCGAGGCCGATGAGAACGGCGAACGGGAAGGCTACCTATGGTCCGATAACAAACGGTTCCTATTTGTCCTGGCCACTGTGAAAGCGGATACGAAGAGCCTGCACAAGTTCGAGCGGCCGATTCAAGCGATCCGCCGGGAAATTCGACTACTGCAAGCGCGGTATCCGGGGGTCATGGCCGGCGTCACGGGGGGCCCGGCCCTCGAGACCGATGAGGTGACCGCCGCACAACGGGATTCCGGGCTGATGTCGCTCATCTCCCTCGGCGGTGTAGCTCTGTTGGTGGTGGTGGTCTTTCGGGGCGTGTTGAGACCCCTCATGGGGTTGATTGCGCTGGTCATGGGAATCTGCTGGGCCTTTGGGTTTGCCGCTGTGACAGTCGGCCATCTGAACATGCTGTCGATGGTCTTGGCGCCGATGCTGATAGGGATCGGGATGGACTACGGCATCCATCTTCTGGCCCGATACGAAGAGGAGCGGGCCGCCGGTCACCCGATTCGTGAGGCGTTGGAGCAGGCCTTTGAAGGGGCCGGTCCGGGGATCCTGCACGCGGCCGTGACGACCTCTGTCGCCCTCTTTACCCTCATTTTGACCGGGATCGGCATTTTGCAGGAGTTGGGCCTGATCACCGGGTGCGGCCTGCTGCTCACGCTGGTCTCGACTTTTGTCGTCTTCCCACCGCTGCTCCTGTTGTGGGATAAGCGGCCCGCCCTGCGTGCTTCGGCGGCGCTCACCGCAGCATCCGTCGAAGGGCGCGCCATCGGCAAGGCCAGCGAAGTCCACTGGCCGCTGCCGCACTTGCCGAGGCCCCCGGATTTTATGGAATTCTGGTATCGGCGCCCCCGTACCGTCCTTGTTCTATCATCGGTCGCGACAGTTTTGGCCCTGTATGCGATGAGCCGCATCGAATTCGACGGCAACGTCCTCCGCCTTCAGGCGGAAGGGACCGAGGCGGTGGACTGGGAGCTCAAGATCATCCGTCAGTCTGAGCGTTCGACCATCTATGGGGCGATTTTGGCCAAGAGTCTCGAAGAGGTCAGAACGAAGACTGAGGCCCTCGAAGCGCTCCCCTCGGTGAGCAAGGTCGAGAGTATCGCGATGGTTATCCCGGAGGATCAAGAGCGTAAGCTCCTACTGGCCCGCAAGCTCGAGCCGATCTTGGCCGGGGTGGACCTTTCGCGACTACCTCAGCCTGGCCCGGTCGATCTCGATGACCTGCTGAACACACTACATCGGGTCAAGGCCAAGATGCTGACGGAGGAGGATGCTGAGAAGTGGACCGGGAAGGAAAAGCCGCCCCTGGAACAGATGGCGCGAGTACGAAACCTGATCGATCAATTCGAGCGACGGCTCCAATACCGAGACCACGCAGAGATCGGTCGGAGACTTGCCGTTTTTCAGAGTAAACTGTTCCACGATTTCTATGATAAGATGTCGCTTCTCGCCAGGGCAGTGGCCTCCGGTCCGGTCGGGCTCAATGATGTGCCGAATGATCTGAAAGAGCAGTTCGTGGGGCGGGACGGTTCGTTTCTGCTTCGGGTCTATCCGCGAGGCGACCCGTGGGAGCTTGCCTCGCAGACTGCGTTCGTACGCGACCTGAGATCGGTTGATCCTGACGCTGTCGGCGACCCCGTGAAGGGATACGAAGTCATCACCGCGATGAAGCGAGGATATCAGCAGGTGGCGATCTATGCGTTGATCGGGGTGGCTGCGTTATTCTTACTGAATCTACGCGATCTGCGCTACTTCCTGCTGGCCAAGATCCCCTTGCTGATTGGAGCCATCTGGACCGCCGGCCTGATGCATCTCTTTCAGCTCAGGTTCAACCTGGCCAACTTGATTATCATCCCGCTGATTGTGGCGCCCGGGGTGGAGAATGGCCTATTGATTATCCATCGCTTCCGAGAGGAGGCGGAGGCCGCCGTGCTGCCAAGAAGCATCGGGAAGGGTGTGGCGCTCTCGTCACTGACAACTATGATCGGCTTCGGCAGCCTCCTTATTGCTCACCACCGCGGCGCATTCAGCATCGGTCTTCTGGTCACGCTGGGGGTTGGAGCCGTCCTGGTTGTCTCTGTTATCGTGTTGCCGGCCCTCCTCACCATCGTGGCCAGGCACCCATTAAAGAAAGCGGTGTTGGGTTCCGGGGGGTTCCGGGCTGAAAGCGTTACAGGACACATTGAATCGAGCACTCGGAGCATAGAACAGGAAACGGTATTTACCACAAAGGAGAAGTAACATGTCAGGTGCTGCAAGGTTGGCCGTACGAACGGGAGTATTCAGTGGAGCCGTAGCTCTGGGGTTGTTGGTCTTTGCGGCGTTCGCCTTCGCGAGCGGAACAACTGATCAGGTAAAAACCGAGCTGGATCAGCTTACCGCCATCGTGAAGGATCCCGCCTTACAGGAAAAGGCGAAGGAAGAGGTGCGGAAATCGATGGTCAAAGAGCGGATCTTACGCTGGTTCGATCTGCAGGAGATGGCGCGCCGCTCTCTGGCCGGCCACTGGGCAAAGCGATCAGGCCAGGAGCGAAAAGATTTCGTTGAGCTGTTCGGGGATCTGTTTGTAGAGTCCTATACAACGTTAGTGGTCGATCATCTCGGCGACCAACGGGTGAGCTACCTTTCGGAGAAGATCGATGCGCAGGACGCCATCGTCAAAACCAAGTTCCTCTCGAAAAGGAATGAGCCGACGTTTGTCGACTTTGCCCTCCTTCGCCGAGGCAACGACTGGGTCCCCTACGATGTGGTGATCGACGAGGTGAGCATCGTAGGAAATTATCGAAAACAGTTCGATAAGGTCATCCGGGACCAGTCGTATGAAGCCCTCGTCAAGAAGATGCAGCTCAAGCGAGAGTCGGAGGGGCTGGGGCGGGCGGCAAAGAAGGGGTCGATGTAGCCGCGCTGCTCCCTCGGCAAAGCCTCAGGACAGGCTCACGCCCCGCCCATGCCCGCTCGATAGGCATCTCCAGATTCGTAGTAATCAAGTCCGGAGTGGTCAAGCACCTCTTCTCCGACCAGGATGCGCAAGGTATTTGTCAGCTTCAGATGCTGGATAAACAGATCGTGCTCAGGCTTCAGGTCCGCTCGGGCCATCGGAGACTTGAAGTAGAACGAGAGCCACTCCTGTATGCCCGATAATCCGGCCCGCTGCGCCAGGTCCAGAAACAGCGTGAGGTCCAGGGCCACCGGCGCCGCCAGGATAGAATCCCGGCAGAGAAAGTTGATCTTGATCTGCATCGGCTGCCCGAGCCAACCAAAGATGTCGATGTTATCCCACCCCTCCTTGGCATCGCCGCGAGGCGGATAATACTCAATGCGGACCTTGTGGAAGACCTGCCCATACAGCTCCGGATAGAGCTCCGGCTGCACAATCGCCTCCAGCACCGAGCCCTTACTGACCTCTTTGGTTCTGAACGATCCCTGATCGTCCAACACCTCGCCGTCCCGGTTGCCCAGGATGTTGGTAGAGAACCAGCCGTTCAACCCCAGCATCTTGGCCTTCAGCCCGGGCGCGACCACGGTTTTCAGAAAGGTCTGGCCGGTCTTGAAATCCTTTCCGGCGATCGGAACGTGACGCTGATGAGCGAATTCGATCAGCGCCGGGATATCTACCGCCAAACTGGGTGAGCCGTTCGCAAAGGGGACACCGGCTGAGATGGCGGCGTAGGCATAGATCATGCTCGAAGAAATTTCCGGGGCGTTCGCCTTCAGGCCGGCCTCAAAGGCTTCAATGGTCTCGTGCACCGGCGCCGGCTGCATGAAGACCTCTGTCGATCCGCACCAGATCATAACGACCCGCTGCGTCCCTTCCCTCTGGCGGAATGCCTCGATATCTTCGATCAGCATGTCTGCCAGGTGCCGCTTGCTCAGACCTGACTTCAGGTTCGTCCCTGAGAGCCTTCGCACATAGGCTTGATCAAAGACTGCCGGCCACGGTCTCACCGCTTCCAGTTGGTCTTTGACCTGGTCCAGCAACTCTCTGGGCAGCACTCCGGCATGGCACGCGGTCTGATAGGCATCCTCGGGAAAAATATCCCAGCCGCCGAAGACCAGATTGTTCAGGTCGGCGAGGGGAACGACCTCCTTGATCGGCGCATAGCGAGGACTGGTCCGCTTACCCAGGCGCATGCGCTGCATCTGCGTGAGAGAGCCATACGGTTGGGACAGTCCCTTATTGATCAGGTGGACCCCCGCAATGAGCGTCGTCGCGACCGCCCCCAACCCCGGGATCAGTACGCCCAACTTACCATGAGGAGACGCAATGTCTCGCTTCAATTCGGGATAGAACGAACTCCTTTGACTCATGCCTGTACCCCTTCCCTATACGAGTTCCACAATACGACCATGAAAAAGATCGGCGCTCCAATCGCCGAGAGCACCAGAAACCAGTGTGCCTTTCCGAAGGCTGAGAGGATGAACACGAGGTAGATGAAATCCCGCCTTGCGAGGGCATCGGCAAGCACAGAAAGGCGGGATGGGACCTCAGAGGTGGTGATGGACGTAAAAAGCGGCCCCTCGGAACGCTTGTGCCGCATGGTCTGCCGATAGACGAATCCAGCCGACAGCAAGCCTCCCACCGTTGCGGAGCAGGCCAGCAGCAGCGGTAACAGCGCCCCGTCGGCCATCCACCATCCCAGACCGATGCATAGAAATACTGCCGAGTGAACGGCATTATCCCCCCAGAAATCCAGAAGACCGCCAAAACGGGATTCCAGATATTTGAGTCTGGCGATCTCCCCATCGCAGCCGTCCAGGATCGAATGCAGGAGGAACAACAGCGCGCCGATCAGTTGATACGCAGACGTAGACGAGAGGAAGAACAGCGCCCCCACGATACCGATTGCCACGCTCACGGCGGTCATCTGGTTCGGGGTGAGATCGGTGCCCACGAGGCGGCGCGTCACCGCCAGCGAGATCTTCCGTTCGACATGCCTCGACATGAAGCCTTCCGTATCTTTAATCAGACCCCTCAGGAGCCACCGCTCAGCATGAGGGAGATCCGCTCGGTTCGAGATCCTGACCCAGCGTCCGTCATCGATGGACACGCTCGCCTTGTGGTAGCTCTGCTCCAGCTCGAAGAACAGAGACCGGTCGTCGTTTGCGCGCTCGATCATTGACAGACAAGTTTTGGGATCGGCCGTCTCAACGGCGGCGATTCCGCTGGTGGGGACACATATCGCCTCAGGGTGTAACGGCATCTCAGTCAGATGCGTCAGGAGCAAGGGATGGGGAAGGATGTGGGCGGTCAGCACCAGGATACGATCGGAGGGTTGATAGCCGGCTAACCTGGCTGGAGGCAGCAGCACCGCCTTCGTTCCCTCCAGCAGCTTCCCGCACTCGAATGATCCATTATCGACAACCAGGATATCCCGACAGCCGGCGCGAGAGGCCATCAACACAATCCGTCGAAGCAACGGCAGCCCCAATACCACGGTATCCGGACCGACCTCGCCAGAGCCCTTTGAGATCATGATCACAATTGTGGCTGGCTTGCTGACCATCACTTCAGACCGTACGGTAGGGGCGCCGCCTACTGCGCCCTTATGGGCAGGGCGAGGCCTGCCCCTACAAGGCTAACGCCTTACCTCCTTGGCTGTCCGATTCCTTGGCGAGGTGCAGAAGCTGCACACAGCGCGACGCCATGGCCAGGTTCTCCCCGTCTCGCCCAGCGGCCGATATCTCCCGCAGAAACTCATCCCGTACCTGGCGAAACCATTCCGGGTGATGAGAGCCCTGCGAAAGCGGCTCCTCAAATGTCCAACTCTGCTCGCCCTCGTCGCGTTTCAACACCAGGGTGCCGTCCTCGATCCGGATCGTCCCACAGGTTCCTTCGATGACGGCCCGATTGCTCCGCGACGAAGAAGCCCACGTCAAAAGGATTTCGACTTCGGCTGCAGACGACCTTAGTCGAACATTCGCCGTATCCTCAACCGGCCACTCCGGATGCCGACGCTTTTCCAACGTGGCCGTGATCGTCCGAGGCGCCTCCCCCAGCCAGTCCAACACGATGTACAGAGCGTGGTAGCCGTGATCGAGCAGGATGCCGCCGCCGGCAATGGCCGGATCCAGCCGCCAGTTGCCTGTCCTGAGCATAGTCGAAGGATCACTGACCGCGCTGTCGACGGGACCCGAGGCCGACTGTACTGCGATCGACGGTTCGCGCCTGTGGACGTGCCAGCTTATATACTGTACGGTCCCGATCTGTCCTTGCCGGATCAGGGCTGTCGCCTGCATGATAATCGGCGCGTATCGCCAGTTGTGGACTGTATGGAGAATACGACCGCTTTCCGCCCTGGCATCACCGACCAGCCGCAACTCGTCCGGCGTGAGCACGAGCGGCTTTTCACACAGCACATGCAGCCCGCGACTCAAAGCCAGCCGTATCAGGGATGCGTGCGTTCCAGGGGGCGTGCAGATATCGACAAAGTCAATGGCCTCGGCAGCCAGCATCGCCGACACATCGGCATAGAGCCTCGCTCCCGGAAGACGCGATCGCTCCTGGGCGAGTCTCGATTCAAGGGCATCAGCGGCGGCAAC
The DNA here is from genome assembly GCA_028870115.1 of Candidatus Methylomirabilota bacterium. NCBI lineage: Bacteria > Methylomirabilota (SeqCode) > Candidatus Methylomirabilota bacterium. The sequence goes on along the minus strand of JAGWQH010000029.1, from coordinate 6,716 downwards.
AATCCAAGCCTGCTCGCATCCTTCCCATCCGACCAGATGCCCATTCACCGCCACATTGCCCAGGCCGATGATGGCCCCCTTCAACATCGCTCCCACATACCCTAACCCCTATACCCTGTTTTATTGAGTTCGGCAAAGGCCTCATCCAGGATAGCCAGACCTTCCAATGCCTGCTGTTCGGTGATGATGAGAGGCGGATTGATCCGGATGTTATAGGAATAGCACATGGCCAGCAGTCCCCGTTTGAGGCAACTCTGAAACAACTTCTGGGTGAGAGATTTCGGAAGCGGCTCCTTAGTCTGCCTATCCTTGACCAGTTCGATGCCGAGCAAGAGCCCTCGGCCCCGCACATCGCCGACAAATGAGTATTTCTCCTTCATCGCTTCCAGTTGCTTCAGCATGACCGCGCCGATACGCTTCGCATTCGCAACAAGCTGTTCCTTGAGAATCACCTCGAGAGCGGCCAGCCCGGCTGTTGCGGCGAGCGGATTGCCTCCATAGCTTGAGGAGCTGCCGCTCGGATTGCTGAAGGGCTTACTCGCCATCAGTTCTTGCGTCGAGATGACTCCGCTGACCGGGAACCCCCCGCCGATTCCCTTCCCGACGGTCATCACATCCGGCACAATCGGCTCGTGATCGCACCCCCACATCGAACCGGTGCGGCCGAAGCCTGTCAGCATCTCATCGGCAATCAACAGGGCGCCGCACTCCTTGGCAATCGCCTGCACCGCACTCAAGAACCCTGGGGGCGGAATGACGTTTCCGGCAGTCCCCTGGATCGGCTCCACGATAATGGCGGCAATCTCGCCCTGGGTCTGATAGCGGATGACCTCGCGCATGAAGTCCGCGCAGGCAATGCCGCAGTCGGGATAGCGGAGCCTCAAGGGACAGCGATAACAGTTCGCGTACGGGGCGCTGTAGAGGCCGGGGACAAACGGTCCCAACTGCTTCTTAAAGTCGTCCCCCAACAGCCCAAGGACACCGCCGGTCTTACCATGAAACGCGCCCCAGAATCCGACAAACTCGAACTTCTTCGTCACCGACTTGGCCAGTCGGAAGGCGGCCTCGACCGCTTCCGCGCCGCCGGAAAACATCTGGATCCGCTTGAGCCCTCGCGGCGTCACCGACGCTAACAGCGCGAGGAACCGGGCCCGATTCTCGGTGGTGAAGCTGCCGAACGTCAGCCGCTCGATCTGAGCCTTCATGGCTTCGACGTAGTGCGGGTGCGTATGCCCGATGCTCCCCACGCCGATTCCGGCCATGAAATCGAGATATCGGTTGCCGTCCTCATCGATCAGGGTGCACCCTTCCCCTCTTGCCATCGCCAATCCGGAATACAGTGCGATCGACTGCAGGCCCGGCGCCATATGGCGTTGCTCTCGGGCAACAATCGCCTTCGACCGTTTGCCGGGAATGTGTCGCTTCATTGGAGCGCTTCCCTCCTTACGCGATGCAGCAGCCATGCGGCGATCTGGGGAGCAGCCTCCTCGCGAAACAACGCAAACGACGGCCAGGCATTGATGTCGATGAGGAATATCTCCCCGCGAGGCGTGACGATGGCATCACCTCCGTACACCTCAAGACGAAGAGTTATAGCCGCACGCTGGGCAATGGCCTGCAAGGCCTCTTCCGAAAATGGATACCTGTTGAGCTCCTGATCTCGATGATAGAACCAGCGAAACCATTGCTCCTGCCGATTTTCACCATCTGATCTACCGATCCCGTAAAATTTGATCAGGTCTCCCGGCACGTGTCGCTGCAGAACAGCGCGGACAATCCCCCTGGTGTTCAGCGCGGCCAGCCTGTTGTACAACTCCTCCGGAAATCGCAGCAATTCAACATCCCCCGTCTGGGTATTGTGCACGTCGGCCCGCTTGACCCAGATCGGAAAAGGGGGTGTCGGGAGTTGCGGCGAAGACCGACCATGGTCGAAAGAGGTGCTCGAGATGACCTGGCTCTGCGGGATCGGAATCGCTGAGGCGAGAAGGAGCGGGATCATGCGGTCCCGATAGGTGTTCAACACAGCCTGCAGCGGGTTGACGTGCGGGATTCCTTTCATCTCCAGCGACTCAAGCGCGCCGAGGGCTTCCAACCGTTCGCACATCAGGAATACAAGTGACGGCGAAGGGTCGGCCACGAGCCCGGTTGCAGGATCGTCGATCGCGCCGAGTTCCTCCGGCCTCTTGAGGCTTACCTGGTAGCCCTCCGCTTCAATATATTTGGCCACAAGCCGCAGGATCTCCGCATCGTCGAATTCCCGACCCGGCGAGTGCTGCTGTTCACGATAGATCCCCCAAAGATGCGGTATCATTCGGCGCTGCCTCCGCTTTTACAGCCATGTTGTTGTACAACTGTTTCAGCCAGCTGCAGATCCTCGGACCGATCGACGTCGATAACCTGGTCCATCACCACCCCGTAGACCGACCCCCCCTCGGCGACCAGCCACGTCAAAAAGTCTCGAAGCCGACTCAATGTGGAGGGGTGGGGGGCCTGCGTAAAGATGGCGCCGGATACCAGATAGAGTCCGGCGGTCACAACATCACCCGAAGCGCCACCGATGGCCGTCACGCGCCCGGAGGGATCCATGGTTACCCAGAGAGGCTTCTCGTCGGCTACGAACGGTGTGACAGCGAGAACAACAGAAGCTTGACGGTAGCGCATCGCTTGATCGATGAATCGGTGAAACGCCGGCTCCGAACAGATCCAGTCCACAGTGGACATAAGGACACGGCCTGGACCGGATCGCCTGCCGACCTCCCAGAAGCTTTCATACGATGAGCGCGTCGTTTTTACGATGCATTGTATATCGAGGCTCGGGAACCGCTCCCGGATGAATGTGGCGCACTTCCGGTCGTCCTCGTTGAAGATGATCTGTAGCCGTGTAATACCGACCTTCACAAAGTTGCTCACCACCCGCTCGATCAGCGGGACACCGGCAACGGGCACCATCGACTTCGGCATCTTCAGGCCGTCCTGTTTCAACCGGGAACCTTCCCCGGCCGCAATGATACCCCCCGTGAGAAGTTCTCCTGGGTCCGCCAGAGGGGTTGTAAGTGGATTCACAGGAGCACCTCTTGAAGATCTGCGAAGGACTTGATGGTGAGATCGTCTGGGCAGCAGGGCGCGAGAGAACCGGAGTGATCCGAGATAAGCCAGACATGAGGCATCCCGAGGCCCTTCGCCCCCATCATATCTCGAGGTAATGAGTCCCCGACGAATATCGCCTCTCTCGGTTCCAGTTGCAACTGCGTCAGCGCGACCTGAAAGATCCTGGGATCCGGCTTGATAAACCCGACGCAGGCCGAGTCAACCATTACGCTCATGAATGGGGCAAGTCCTGTCTCGATGCAGACCTGTTCGAGATTGCCGTAGAAGTTCGAGACGATGCCGAGCCGAAATCGCGCCGACAGCTCGCGCAGGATCTCGAGATTGACGCGAATCTTATCCAACGAGTCCTGCAGAAACCGGTCGCACAGGCGCAATGCCAATCCCGAATCAGTGACATTCAACGCTTCCAGCACGCCTGTGACCAGGAGCAAGACGCTCTCCCGAAACGAGCAAGAAAGTCGCCGCGCCACCAGCGCATCATCGGCAGCATAGAACGCCCGTTCATATCGATCGCGGTCTACCCCCACCTGTTCAGCGAGGTAGAGCGGATAGAATCTGTCTTTCCAGGGAATCCCGTCGGCATCAAGGGTGCCTCCAAAGTCGAGCAGGACCGCCTTCGCCGATCTCTGGATGGCCATCAGCCGGCAACCTCCCCGGGCGCTCTTCCGATTCCCATCTTGATTGCGAGCAGGATGAGCAGGCCGGGAATAGCCCAGGTAACTTCTCTTCCCCGGCGAATAATGCTATAGACGGCGCCCTGCGCGGCGGGCAGTCCTAAGACCGAAAAGACTGCGACTCTCACCGTTTCAGCGCTCCCGACCCGCCCCGGGATAAAGAAGATGATGGTATTCAGCATCATCGCCAGGCTTTCCACTGCCACTGCCGTCCCGAGGCTCGGCTCCGCCGACAGTAGCTGCAGCACCACGTAGGTCTCGAGCAGACCGCCGCACCATCCCAGCAGGCACAGAAACGTCGCCCAGTAGAAGACCGGCATACGGGTCTTGTAGAAGAGGGCAAGCCACCGATCCAACGACGCGGTGGCATGCCATTCGGGCTTGATCTGCTCCGGTTTGATCCCGATTTTCACCAGCCCACGGATCAATGTCCCGAAGGCCCGCCTCTTCAGGACCCAGAAGGCGGCCACCACGACAACCCCCATCCCAGCCGGAAGCATAAGCGCAGCAACTCGAAGTCCGGTAGGAAGCGCGAACTGGGCCACCGCGATGCTCAAGCCCAGGCTGAGGAATAAGACCTGCGCCACAATCTCCGCATGTTTGTGAACCATGATCGAGGTCACCGATCGGCTGAATCCGACCGATCTGCTCAGCAGATGGGCCTTGACAGGTTCTCCGGCCAGGTTGGCGGGCGGAACAAAATAGTTGATAGAATCGCCGACAAGATAGACGCCGAACATCCGCCAGTACCCGATCCGTCTGGCCCTGGACCCGATCACGACCCACCATCCGGACATAAAGGCCATCTGCGCAAAGAGGTACAGAACCACCAGCAGAAAGAACCATTTTCCAATTACGGAGATATTGGCCCGAATCGCCGGCCATCCGATCCTCCCGCAGAGCCAGACGATTCCGACAAGCCCGAACAGGATGAGGAGGGATCGTAGCGCAGGTTTGAACCGTTGCAGAGCGCTGTTCATCGGGGATGTTGTGGATGCAGGATATTCATGCGCATACCGCTCACAGTTGTTCCATGAAGGCGGCAATCTCATCAAGCTTCACATTGCGTACGGCGATCTCAGGCGTATAGACCACCTCGTCTGCCGCCCAGACCAAGGTTCCCTTGACCTCCTTGCCGACTGCAACGATATGGGAAAGGATGGAGTGGATATTGTCGTTGATTCGCACCGTGTTTGGTTTCAGCGGCGCTGCAATCCGTCCATCCTTGATGATGTATGAGTCGCCGACGACTGTGCAGGTGAAGTCGCCCGCCCGCAGCCCATTGATGGGATACGTATACCAGATCCGACCGATCAACAGGCCGTCTTTGACGGTGGCAATCAGCTCGTCGAGGCTCTGATCTCCACCCTGTACGACCGCGTTGGTAGAGGCGATGCCAGGTTGGACACCGAACTGCCGTCCGCCGCCTGCCCAGAACCGGAAACCGTTGCGTGGAACGATCGCGCTGCCGTGCTGATTCGGGTCGACCCCCAGTTTCTCTGTGCTCCTGACATCTTTGAGAATCCGCTGCTGCTCATAATAGTTCGTGAGCAGCCCGACCAGCTTACCCCGCTGGATCAGCCGCGTTTTCCCAGTCGGCAGCCCTTCACAGGTAATCCCCTTACTGCCCATCAGCCCGCGCTGCGCACCATGGTCGTACACAGTCAACTGCTTCGATGCGATGCGCTTGCCGAGTCGTCCCATGAACGCGGAGCTGTCGCTGTAAAAGTTACCGAGGCTGAGGGATGGCAGAATCAGATTATTCAGGAGATCCGCGACCGGCTGACGCCCAAAGATGACCGTATACTGCCCGCCCTTGATCCGCTCCCCGCCGATCGCCGCGAGGGCGTTCTGCGCGGCTTCTACGCCGGCATCGTCAGTAAATTGATCCAGGCGGGTGCCGGCGGAGCAGCCGCTACCTTTGGAAGCTTTGGCCTCGACCATGGCAGTGATAAAGGCCATGATCAGCGTCGATTCGTCGGTCTGGGCCTCCGGCATCGCAGTCGAGGCAATCGCAATCCGCTCCTGCTGAATCGTGACGTCGCCGCCGACGATGAGGCCCAACTCTTTGATTCGGTCTTGGGTGCCCGCCAGGTCCAGCAGCCTGGGCGAGTTGAGAAAGGTCTTCAGGCTCCCCCGCAACACCCTCCAACCGACCTCAACCAGTTCCTCATCCCGAATCTTCATCAGCTTCAGATCGTGGTAGCGGCGGAGTCTTCGCCGCTCACCTGTCGGTCTCGGCAGCGACGAGAACTCGGGATCGGCGACGGCGCCGCGCCTAGCCTTCTCAAGGGCCCTTTTGACCCCGTCAAGACTCAGATCGCTCGGTTCGCTGCCGAACCCCAGCATGATACCGGCCTCCGTCTTGAAGGCCGCCGTGATTCCAAGACCGTACGATTCGCTCGATTTCGGCTCTTCGACGCCATTGCAGGGGATATGCGAGGTGTAGTTCAGCCGGGCCAGAAGGTTGCCGTTGCTTGCTGCGAACACCTCGGCCTCGGTCACCTGCTCGGCCGACTTCAGATACGCCAAGGCCTGTTCCACAGCCTTCGCGAGTTCAGCGGTTGACACCATCGTACGCCTCCGGGTTACTTGCTGATGCCGGTCAGACGCGCTCGACTACGGATAGTGGGGCCCCCATTGCCAAGCCGCTTGGTCTGCATCGGCTGGCCCTTGCCGCAATTGGGAATCGGGTAGAGACGGAAGTCGTTCCCCACGGCATCCACCTTCATCAGGTAGTCCTTCGTATCGGCCATGATCCCGCCATTACAGAACAGCTCTCCAATTTGCCCATGCCTGATCTCGTAGACCTTCATGGCGGTGATTCGGAAATTCTCACGCGATTCGGCAATCGAGGGAGTCCGGTGCCCCACGAGGTAGTAGCCGTGGGGAATCTCCCGGATAATCTCCTGGGGATCCCGTTCGCCTGGACCG
>JAGWQH010000028.1 GCA_028870115.1 Candidatus Methylomirabilota bacterium | reverse complement strand
CCCAAAGGCCGTCACGGGTTTGTCGGTGAAGGTGATTCCGATTGCTTTGGAGCCATCCAACGGGGTAACCTGTGCCTGCATCGTTTTGTCCCTCCATTGTGTACGTGGTTGGTGAGCAAACCCCACGATACCAAAGGGTCACGGACAAAACGATGCTTTTTTAACTGCAATGTTTGGGCTCAAAGAGCTTCACCGCTTCCATATAACCCTTTTCCTCTTGTTGAGTTTCGGTCCCTCTTCTTTTTCATCATGTCGACTGGAACCAAGAAGGAAGGGCGTAATTCTGGAGTTAGTGTCTCCCGAACCTCAGCTCTCCTCATCGCCTTCGGTACCCTGCCCCTGCGGTACTTGATGTCGTAGGCGCTGGTCATTCGATCCCTCGTTCAAGCAAGGCTGCGGTGCGCCATTCGGACAGACGCACGAAGGTGAACTGTGTTTTCAGGTTTCTCAGTGTGGCCCGTGCGCCGGCATGATTCGCAAGCTCTTCAAGCGAGACCAACCGGTCTTTCCATCCAAGTCGGACAGCGGCGTTGACTGCCGCGCGATCAGCACAGCAGGCCAGCCAATCACCTGCACGGCCAAGGGCGTGCGCCCAGAGATGGCGTTCACCGGGGTCAAGCCCGGTGGATTCCGGGTCTTGCAGTGTCAGCGTGGCCAGCGCCTTGGCCGACACTGGACGGACTGCAAGCCTTGTTTGCAAATCGCCTTCAGTCACTTCCACATAGCCAGGCCGGCGCAGGTTGCCTGTACGGGCCTCCTCACAGCATGTCTCCACCGTCTCGATCCGGAAATGTCCGGTCAGGGTGCGCCAGCACCCGACACGGACAGCCTCGATAATGATATTGGTGTCTACGAGAACCGCCTGTCCGCGCTGCACGGCGCGACCAGTCTCACAAATCGAACGGGACAGGGAGCCCGTAAGCTTTGAAGAGGTCCGCGAGGTCCTCGATGGTCATCTCGACCAGCGACGCCGCGCGGCGCACGGAAAGATTGCCCTTGGATAGCGCCTCCCGCAGGCGCTGGGCGAAGGCATGGCTGAACAGCTTGGGAAGAGGGAGGGGCTGTCTCGGACGGCCGTTGGCTGTGAGCCGGTCGTCGCGGATTTCCAGCAGGCCGTCTCTCCCGAGCCACTCGAGCTGGACCAGTCGCCATTTGAGCGCCGATGCCGTTACAAGCAGATCGGTCGCCGTGGTGTTCAGCCAGTGGTGGATGTCGGTGCTGCCTCGCGCTCGCCATCGGGGCGAGAGCGTGCGCTCGGGCATGAGCAGGGCAGAGGCAAAATTATCGGCAAGCTGTTCGATGCGCTTTCCCTTTCCCCCGCGCGGGATTTCGCCTTCCCGATGCTCGGGCGGCATCTGCTCCCAGGTGAGGAGGTGAAAAATCTCGTGCGCCAGATCGTAGTGCCGGCGGCCTTCCGGATCGCTGCGGTTGACTAGAATCACGTTCACACCCTGCAAAAGGCAGGCCGCGCCGGAAATGCCCTTCGGCGCAGCTACATAGAGTACGAGGGCGCCGAGCTTTTCCTCAACGCGTTCGGAAAGCGTGAGCGCAGGGATCTCGCCCAGCTCCCACTCGCACCCCAAGGCCTCCGCGGCTTCGCGCGCCTCTTCGTAACTGCTCTTCTCCGTGAGCGTCAGCCGGGGCTGAAGCGGGCTCGGCGACGCGTCCTTTTCTTCGCCAAGTTTGCGGTAGAGCGCGATCCACCGCCCGGCGCGATCCTCGAAAGCGTCGAGCAGACTCGCGTTGGTGTCCGTGGCCGTCCGCCAGGAAAACCTGCCTTCCCCGACCAAGCGGAAGGGATCGGTGAAGTAATCGAGATCCACGCCAAGAACCTGCATCGAGCGTAGCAGCTCCTCGGCGCTGAGCTTCCGTTGCCCAGCCTCGATCGCCGCCACGGTCTGGCGGTCCTTGAAGCCAAGCTTGACAGAAAGCTCGACCTGCGTAAGACCACACTTCTCCCGGGCATACTTGAGACGACGGCTGATGAGTTCAACCATGGCTGTCCTATTTCGTCTTGCCTTGCTCGTTGTACCTCGGGTTCGAGTGGGCGATCACGCGCGCTTCGGTCTGCTTGACCCGCTCGATGCTCTTTGCCTGCTCGATCCGCACTTTCGCTCCCGGCACATAATCCTTCCCGCCGGGCAGATGCTCGGCGAGGCGCTCCTGCACCCGCCCGCGTTTAGCAACGCCGACGTAGTTGGTCCTACCGCTTTCGGTCTGTATTCGGTAGACCACTGGCTTGTTATCCGACAGCCCGGCGATGCCGCTCTCGGTAAAACTCACAGTCTTTCGTGCCATGTGGTTGCTCCTTTCCTTTTCGGGGCGTGTCTGCTTCCGTATCTGAATACTAGAATTGCACAATACAAAATGCAAGAAATAAATGCATCCCATGCAATAGCCATCTACAACTTCGGCACTCTTGAGGACAAGAAAGTGTGAAATCTCTGGCGATTACGACCTAAGACCGGAAGAATAGCGAGGATGTAAGCGAGGTCGTCGAGGTCGAGGCCGTAGGCTTCGGCAACCGCACGATTGGCCTGCGCCGTACAATGCTCGTGCACCTGCCGAATCACCTCCATCAGCGCGGGAAAATTCAGCGAACGTCGGGATACCGCCGGTTTTTTGTGATCTACGCGCCATCAGCGCTCCTCATCGCCTTCGGTATCCTGCCCCATGCGGTACTGGATGTTAGGTACAGTAAGCTGGGATGAGCGAAGCGAATCCCGGCACTCCGGGTACTCTCATTGATAGCCATGTAGGGATATTACCAGATGCGCCACTCGGCCACATTCACGACAACACAGCACGACTCATCAGCTATTTTTGCACGCGACGCCTTGAGCAACTCGTCGAGCATCCCGAGAGCAAGTGGGAAGATCCCGACATGACGAAGCTGGCTGCCTGACATTATGAGACGCCGAGGTTATACCTCTGGTTTTTTTGTAGGAAGAAAAGGACTTGACCTAACGCGGTGCTGCGTCGCGTGCGCCCTGAGATGTAATGGCCTGGGCGCACATCGGCCTCAGCACGTGGTTAGCCCTTGTGCGGCTCCGTATAGTTACAGTTTGGGTAGCCTGTGCATCCCCAAAACTTACTTCCAATGTTGTCGCCCCGACGTGCCGTGCGCAAGACCAATTGCCCATTGCAGCGTAGACACCGCCTGCCGGTCGTGGCGAGGCTGCGGACTGAACCAGCCCCTGCCTGCACATTGCGGATCATTTTGGCGAGCACATTACCTTCGATCAAGTCTATTGGTTTACCTGCCGCAAAGTTCTTGGCTTCCTGGGTAAACATGCCTGACGTCACGACATGGACGCCTGATGCACGCTGCGCAGTCATGACGCCAAACATTTCCCTGATGACATGGACCGGAACTTTCTGGTCCCGCCATTGCTTGCATTGGACCAAATAGATACTGCCGCCTTTCTCCAATTCCAGGTCGACGCCCCCGTCGGGTCCCAGTGAAGAATTTTCTCGGACGGAATAGCCCTGGCGTCGATAGGCTTCCGCCAGTAACTCTTCAAATTCCTTCCATGGCAGTGCCCTAATAGACTCAATGCCATCTTGTCGATCGAGCAGCTTGCGCTTTCGCAGAGAATTAAGAAAGGAGATCGGCGCCGGGATGAGGAAAATGATAGCGACAATTCCAGCCATCTTGGAAATACCATCACCTATTATGCCCTGAAGCATGCCCTGACCGGCGAACATGGCCGGGCCACCGAATTTCATGCCAATGTATACGATGATGGAGAGACAGACACTGACCCACCAAGGCAGGGACGCTAGGTCATAAAGGATGTCTTCAACTCTTCTTGACATTGAATCTCCTTGGTCATGGGCTAACTATAATTATGCTGTTTTGTATAGTATCAGCTAAGAGCCCTCATAATATGAGGTATTTTCCTTTTATCTCCTAGATTTGTCAACGAAATATCAATACGACCTATCGCGGCAAAGGCCGCCCCAACTGGCGGCATAATCCTATTGAGACTTGCATAAGTAATGCAGACCGCGGATGTCTTCGTTCCGTTCATGGTGAGCCTGTCGAACCATTAGAGGATGAGCCTTCGACAAGCTCAGGCCGAACGGATGAGCGTGTGGTTCGCCTTGCACTATTTATGCAAGCTTCAATAATGTGACCGACCAAGGTTCGAAAATCCTCCTCACCTTCGCCCTCTCCTCCAGGGGAGGCGAGGGACACCAAAAAGGACCCCCCCTTCTCCAAAAATAGGGGCGAGGGGAAAAAGAACTTGGCCCATAGGCGCGCCACCGGCGCATGGAGTATTGCGAGCGACCGAAGGAAGCGTAGCAATCTCGCTGCAGAACGGTGGGATTACTTCTCTCCGCTCGCAATGACACATCCTAATCTCTTGCCAACCGGCGTCTAAGTGTGGATAATCGCTGCAACGCTGAGTCGCGCCCCGTGTGCGCCACAGTTGGCAGAGGCTGAATTCCAACGCACGGCCCGCAATCGGACTGAGGACGGTCAAATGAGGCTACGCATGGAGCAGGTACGACACGAAGAGGAGGACAGGGTATGACCGTTCTGGGAATCATTATGGCGGGAGGGCGAGGCGAACGGCTACACCCCTTGACGAAGGACCGCGCCAAGCCGGCGGTCCCTTTCGGCGGAAAGTACCGGATCATCGATGTGGTTCTGTCAAACTTCGTCAACTCCGGCATCTATTCCATCTATGTCCTGACGCAGTTCAAGGCCCAATCGCTGGTGGAGCACCTGCAGGAAGGCTGGCAGGTGACCAGCGTCTCCCGCAATCATTTTGTCGTTCCGGTCCCTGCCCAGATGCGGACCGGAGACGAGTGGTACCGCGGAACGGCGGATGCCGTCTTTCAGAACCTTCACCTGATCAAGCGGGTTCATCCAAGCGTGGTTGCGGTCTTCGGAGCGGACCATATCTATAAGATGAATATCCGCCAAATGATGGGGTACCACCTGCAAAAGGAAGCAGAGGTCACGGTGGCAGCCCTTCCAGTAGGCCTTGAGGAGGCGTCCCATTTCGGTGTGATGGAGGCGGATCACAACTGGCGACTCCTCGGCTTCGAGGAGAAGCCCGCACAGCCGAAACCGATCCCGGGCGAGTCGGAGCAGGCGCTCGTCTCAATGGGCAACTACCTGTTCGACACAGATCTTCTGCTGCGGGCAGTGGAGGAGGATGCACACGACGCTCACAGTGCTCACGACTTTGGCAGGGACGTCCTCCCCTGTCTGGTAGCAGAAGGGAGGAAGGTGTACGCCTACGACTTCAGGACGAACCGTATCCCTACTCTGTCGCGAGGAGAGGAGCCGAGCTATTGGCGGGATGTCGGGACCATCGAGGCGTATTACGAGGCGAACATGGACCTGCGAGCCGTACATCCGACCTTCAATCTGTATAACCGGAGCTGGCCGATTCGCACCGTCAGCTACAGCGACCCGCCCGCCAAATTTGTCTTCGATGAGGACGAACGGCGCGGGATGGCGCTGAACTCTATCGTCGCCGAGGGGACTATCATCAGCGGAAGCCTGGTCCGGAATTCAGTAATCGGCCGCAACGTCCGCATCCACAGTCATTGTCTGATTGAGGAAGCGGTGATCATGAATCGGGTGGAAATCGGCAGGGGGTGCCGGATCCGGCGGGCTATCATTGACAAGAATGTGTTCATCCGACCGGGAACCGAAATCGGCTATCACGCAGACACCGACCGTGAACGCTACCACGTCTCCGACTCGGGTATTGTCGTCATCGCCCGAGAAGAGCCGGACCAAGCCTGGTCCATGACTCCACCTGATTAGGCCGTGTCCTCCTGTCTACGAGTGAACTTACGGAACAACCTGAAGAGGGGATCGTAGCAATCGTCCATCACGCGCTCCTTCAACGGGATGATGGCGTTGTCGGTAATCCGGATCTGCTCCGGGCAGACCTCGGTACAACACTTGGTGATGTTGCAGTAGCCGAGCCCCGCTTTCGCCCGAAGCATCTCAGTGCGCGAGTGGGTGTCCAACGGATGCATCTCCAGCGCCGCAATCCGAACGAAGAAGCGGGGCCCGGCGAAGTACCGTTTGTTCGCTTCGTGGTCGCGGATGACGTGGCAGACATTCTGGCAGAGGAAGCACTCGATACACTTGTGGAACTCCTGAATCCGCTCGACATCTGCCTGCATCATCCGATAGACGCCATCGGAGTCTGGCGGTCGCGGCCTGAAGGCGGGGATCGTCTTGGCGACCTCGTAGTTGAAGGAGACATCACTCACCAGGTCCCGGATCATCGGGAAGGTCGGTATCGGGGCGACCGTAATCGGTTCGCCAGGAGGAAACAGGCTCATCTGGGTCATGCACATGAGTCGTGGCCAGCCGTTGATCTCCGCGCTACACGAGCCGCACTTACCGGCCTTGCAGTTCCACCGAACCGCCAGATCCGGCACCTGCGTCGCCTGCAGTCGGTGGATCACATCGAGGAGGACCATTCCCTCCTCGGCCTCAACTCGGTACTCCGTAAAATCGCCGTTCCCCGCATCGCTTCGAAAGAGTCGCAGCGTGACGATCGGCATTACCGCTTCTCCTCAATGAGCTGCTTGAGATCCTCCGGCATCTCGCGGATCGGTTCCAGGGTCGTACTGATCGCCCCGTCACGTTTGCGGACGACAACGTTCACCGAGCCGAACCGTCGATCCGTGGACGGATAGTCTTCGCGCGCGTGGCCGCCGCGGCTCTCTTTGCGTTCCAGCGCCGATCGTGTCACGCATTCCGCCACCGTGAGCAGCGCGTTCAGGTCCAGGGCCGTATGCCAGCCGGGGTTATAGGTACGGCCGCCCTCGACGCGCACCTGCGGCAGCCGCTGCCTGTACGCTCCGAGTCGTACCAGCGCCTCTTGCAGCTCTGTTTCCGTCCGGATGATCCCCACCAGCGACTGCATCGTCTCTTGCAGCTCCGCCTGAAAGGCATGGGGATTCCCGGCACCTGTGCTCTCAAACGGCCGCAGGGCGTCGCGCGCGTACTCGTCCAACCGGCTCGTCTCTACCGTCGGCGCATCGGAGAGGCCCTTCGCGTACAGCGCAGCGTGCTGACCCGCGCGCCGGCCGAAGACCAGGAGATCGGACAGTGCATTGCCGCCGAGGCGGTTACCGCCATGCAGCCCTCCCGCAACCTCGCCGGCTGCATACAAGCCGGGTACGGCCGTCGCGGTCGTGTCCGCGTCGACCCGGATCCCCCCGTTCATATAATGGGCGGTCGGGCCGACCTCCATCGGCTCTTTCGTGATGTCCACACCGGCCAGTTCCTTGAACTGGTGGTACATCGACGGCAGACGCCGCATGATATAATCTGCGGGCCGCCGGGAGGCGATATCCAGGAAGACCCCGCCATGCGGACTCCCGCGTCCCGCCTTGACCTCGGCGTTGATCGCCCGCGCCACCTCGTCGCGCGGCAGCAGATCGGGCGTGCGTCGGTTGTTTTTCTTGTCGGCGTACCATCCGTCGGCCTCAGCCTCGTTGTCGGCGGTCTCGGCCCTGAAGAACTCCGGAATATAGCGGAACATGAAGCGCTCGCCCTTATTGTTCCGCAGTGTCCCGCCGTCGCCGCGCACCCCTTCAGTCACCAGGGTTCCCCGCACCGAGGGCGGCCAGACCATTCCGGTCGGGTGGAACTGATACGACTCCATGTCGATCAGCTCCGCGCCGGCCTCCAGCGCCAGCATGATGCCGTTGCCGGTACACTCCCAGGAGTTGGAGGTGAACTTCCACAGCTTACCGACCCCGCCGGTGGCCAGGATTACCGCCTTCGCCTTGAAGACGACGAACTGACCGGTGCTGCGGCGGTAGCCGAACGCCCCGCTCACCCGGTTGCCGTCTTTCAGCAGGCGCGTCACGGTACATTCCATGTAAACCTCGATCCCCTGGGTCACCGCATGCTGCTGCAACGTACGGAGCATCTCGAGACCTGTCCGGTCGCCGACATGGGCTAGGCGCGCGTAGCGGTGGCCGCCAAAGTCGCGTTGCAGTATGAGCCCATCCCTGGTCCGGTCGAATACCGCGCCCCACCGTTCCAGTTCCAGGACGCGCGCCGGCGCCTCCTGCGCGTGCAGTTGGGCCATCCGCCAGTTGTTCAACATCTTGCCGCCTCGCATCGTGTCGCGGAAGTGTACCTGCCAGTTGTCCTCCGAATAGACGTTGCCGAGGGCCGCAGCAATTCCGCCCTCGGCCATGACCGTATGGGCCTTGCCCAGGAGCGACTTACTGATGAGACCTACGGATACGCCCAGAGATCTGGCTTCGATGGCCGCCCGCAGGCCGGCGCCGCCGGCGCCGATGATCAGCACATCGTGCTCGCGGATCTCGTACGGCTCCCGCGCCATCAGAACAGTCTCATATCGCTGATGATGCCCATTGAAAGGAGACGAATATACAGATCGGTCAATCCTACGGAAAAGAGGCTGAGCCAGAACCAGAGATCGTGACGTTCGTTGAGACGGCTGACCTGGCCCCAGAGGGCGTGCCGGGTTGGGCAGTGCGAGAAACAGTCCAGCCGCCCGCCGATGAGATGTCGGAAGGAGTGACAGGAGGTCAGATAGAGACTGAGGAAGGCGACATTGGCCACCATCACAAGCGAGCCCATCCCCACGCCGAGTTGCCCGTCAAAGACGACACTGCGGGCAGCGTGATACCACAAGATGACCAGCTCGACCGTGGCCAGGTAGAGAAAGTAACGATGGACGTTCATGAGGATTAAGGGGAATCGGGATTCCCCCGTGTAGCCGACCCGCGCGTCGGCAACCGCGCAGGCCGGCGGAGCCAGCAAGAACGAACGATGAAAAGCCTTTCTGAAGTAATAGCAGGTGAATCGAAAGCCCGCCGGGGCCCAGAGGACCAGAAAGGCCGGTGACAGCGGCCACCATTCTGGTTTGGCGAACGTCGGATAGAAGGGCGAGAAGTAGTTCTTGTACTCGTAGTGGGTTCCCTGGAGGGCCGCCCAGGCCGTATAGACCATGAATCCGCCCAGCGCCGACACGATCAGCATCGGCTGCAGCCACCAGATCTCTCTTCTCATGGTCGATGCCGCGACCTGTCCCCGCTGGTCGCTCAGTCGTTCTTCGGTCATGACTCTCCCAAGAACCAACGTTGTGCTGTCGACCGGGCCGGCTACTTTCTCTTTGCGGGTCGGCCTTTCGCCTTCATCTGTTGCTCCATCTGTTCCATTTGCGTCTTCATCTCATCGAGTTCCTTCTTCATCGCCTCGTTCTCACCCTTCAGCGTCGCCGTCTCAGCCTTGAGATCGGCGTTCTCCTTCTGAAGGTTTGCCACCTGCGTTTTCAGTTGCTCATTCTCTTTCTTGACCTCCTGACCGCAGCCGGCGACCAACAGTCCTACAGCCAGCACCAAAGAACCCAGGTATCTGTTTCTCAGTCGCATCACGCCCTATCCTCCTTGTATTAAGAGTTTACAATGTACCGTCTACCTACAGCTCAGAGCTTCAGAATATCGACCAGCTCTTTCACGGCGGTCGCCGACCGATTCAAGGCCGCCGTCTCATCAGGTGTCAGCCGGATTTCAATGATCTGCCCAACGCCGGCGGCGCCCAACTTGACCGGGACACCGACGCATAACCCGCGTATCCCATACTCCCCTTCCAGATAGACGCAGCAGGGCAGGATCTTCTGCTTGTCCTTGAGAATCGCCTCTACCATCTCCACGACAGAGGCGCCAGGCGCATAATACGCGCTTCCCGTTGTCAGCAGCGCCAGAATCTCCCCCCCACCTCCGGCTGTCCGGTTCACCAATGCCTCGACCCGGTCGGGCGACAGCAGCTCAGTAATCGGAATCCCGGCCACCGTAGAGAACCGCGGCAGTGGAACCATCGCGTCGCCGTGGCCGCCAAGCACGCAGGCATGAACATTCTCAACCGACACCCGAAGCTCTTGCGCGATAAAGGTCCGAAATCGCGCGGCATCCAACACGCCCGCCATGCCGATGACCCGCTCTCTGGCGAAGCCGCTTCGCTTGAGCGCCAGTTGGGTCATCGCGTCAAGCGGGTTGCTGACAATAATGAGAATACAGTTCGGCGAATGGGCCACAATCTGCCCGATCACCTCGCCGACGATTCTGGCGTTCGTATGAAGCAGATCATCCCGACTCATCCCCGGCTTTCTGGCGATGCCGGCCGTCACAACCACAATGTCGGAGTCGGCGGTATCTCGATAGTCTTTTGTGCCGATGATCCGGCTGTCGGATCCGAGGACCGGTCCCGTCTGGAGCAGATCCAGCGCCCGTCCATGCTGGACGCTCTCCAGGATATCGATCAGCACCACATCGGCCAGTTCTTTCGCGACAAGATATTGGCCGACGGTGGCTCCAACATTGCCCGCACCGCCGACAACGGTCACCTTCGATCGCATCGATCTCCTCTAGCGTCCCGGCTCAACCTGTCTAGCCCATATTCTCGATGACCGCTGTGGCGAATTCGGAGCACTTCAACTCCTTGACGTCGGTTGCCCCCTCGACGCGCAGCAGCCTGGCAAAGTCATAGGTGACCTGCCTCCGAGCAATAGTCTCCTCCAGCCCACGGACCACCAGATCTGCCGCCTCGTTCCAACCGAGGTGCCGCAGCATCATCTCGCCGGAGAGGATAACCGAGCCGGGATTGACCTTATCCAGGTCGGCGTATTTCGGCGCCGTGCCATGGGTCGCCTCAAAGATGGCGTGACCGGTACGATAGTTGATATTCCCCCCCGGCGCAATCCCGATCCCGCCAATCTGCGCGGCAAGCGCATCCGACAGATAGTCGCCATTCAGGTTGAGCGTGGCGATCACGTCGAACTCATCGGCCCGTGTCAGGGTCTGCTGCAGCGTGATGTCGGCGATCGAGTCCTTGATCAACAGCTTGCGCTTCCACTGTCCATCGCCATGCGTCGGCCACAGCGCGAGTGCGGCCTCGACCTCCTCGCGGATCTTCGCCTGACGGTCCGGTGTCATATCTTTGTAGCCTGGCTCGATGGCCAGGGCATTCTCCTCAACCGTGAGGTTGGGTTGCTTCTCTTTGTTATCGAGGATCCAGCTCTCTCGAAGGCTGACCGTCTCGTGGCGATACTTACCGGCCGCCAAGGCATACCCCCAGTCCCGAAACGCGCCTTCTGTAAATTTCATGATGTTCCCCTTGTGGACCATCGTCAGAGACTTCCGCTTATGTCGGAGCGCGTACTGAATCGCGGCTTCGATCAGTCGCTCGCTTCCCTCCCGACTGACCGGCTTGATCCCGATCGCCGAGCTCTCCGGAAAGCGGATCTTTTTGACCCCCATCTCATCCTGAAGGAAGCGGATGACCTTGCTGACTTCCGCCGACTCCGCCTCCCACTCGATCCCGGCGTAAATGTCCTCGGTATTCTCTCTGAAGATCATCATGTCGACCTGTTCGGGGCGCTTCACAGGGCTCGGGACGCCGCGAATGTACCGGACCGGCCTGAGGCAGACATACAGGTCGAGGAGTTGGCGGAGCGCGACGTTCAGGCTTCGGATACCGCCGCCTACAGGCGTCGTGAGCGGTCCCTTGATCCCGACTATATACGTACGGAAGGCTTGGACAGTCTCCTCCGGCAACCAGGTCTTGAGGGTATTGAACGCCTTCTCGCCCGCATAGACCTCCAGCCAGGCGATACGGCGCTGCCCGCCATAGGCGCGTGTCACCGCCGCATCGAACACGCGGACCGAGGCGCGCCAGATGTCTCGCCCGGTTCCGTCACCCTCGATGAATGGAACGATCGGATCATCCGGGACGATCAACTGGCCGTCTTTCACGGCAATCGCGCAGCCCTCTTTCGGTCGCTTCAGCCCTTCACACCGCTCCATTATCGACCTCTCCCTGACCAGCGTTGTACCCCGCACGGGCGCCTCATTTGTCAAACGGACCCCCTCGGCTCTTTCGATCCGCCACTGTTTCCGCAGCATGATTTGTGAAGAAAACGCGAGGGAAGACGCCTGTAGATAGGCATCTCTAACCGGAGTTTCTCCTGTGAGCCACCGGATTATACGCGACGGTCCGGCTTTTGACAGGCGCACGCTAACATGAACCTCACGAACCTGTCAAGCCTACCAGTTCGCTTACGCCGCCCCCCAGCAACAAGAGGTAACAGGTATCGGCTGTGAGGATAGTTTACACGCCGAGCAATCGTAAATCCAATCGCCCGTCATGCATGCCCGGGCACCAGAAAAAGGCACCTGATATCGGACGGGTGAAGGTGAACAATGCGTCTACGATCCCGTCTTCCGCGCCGACCATCCGTCTCAAGAGGGCCTCGAACGCGTCGAATGACGCGGCAAACGCGACAAAGACCAAGCCTGCGCGTAAGCCGTCCGTCCACGGCATCGAGCGCCTCAATACGAACGCTGCAGGATCGAAGCTTTCCTGCGCCGTTCTTTTTATGTGCGCAGACGGCGGCGCATCTTCGATCTCATCGTTGTCGCTCCGGCGGCGCCCCACCGTATAATCCTGCTCCTGGGTCGACTTGGCTTCGAAGCGGTCGAGATCATGTACCCAATGCTGGACGGCGACGAAGCTCGATCCATCCAGCCTCTCGCCGTGTCCCCGAACACACGCAACCTCAGACGCACGCTCGTCTTTCGGGTTCTCAGTGCCGTCTTCATACCCCGTCAAATCCCGACCTGTACCATAGGTGAAGGCATCAATGACCTGTTCCAGGCGAAACGCAGGCGTCAGCGCCTCATGAATGCGCCTGGTTCGATGCAGCAGCTCACCCTTGTCATCCCCCCTCAACCAACACCACAACGCGAACGGCGTTGAAGGCACTTCACACCCGGCGCCGGTATAGCACGGAGCCGTGCGGAGACCGGGCACCGTCGCCCCTAGCGCCAGCACCAGCGATTGACCGAGTCCGACAACAGTCTGTCGACCGTCAGCGATGTTACCGAGGAGCCGCAGGCTCCTACGGACTTCGTCCTGGTCGGTCAGCGAGAAGATGAGATACCGGGCGACCGGAGGGGTCGATTCCAGGATTCCGGATTGCGCGTTGTTCATAGCGTCTCCAGTGCGTGATGTTTGGTTAGTTTCCCGGACATAGCAAGGGCGTTATTACCATGAAAGTTCTTGCTCTCCCTCCGTTGGGGCGTAGTTGATTCCCGCCCGTTCACGGGAGGAGGTGAGCCGATCTCTAAACGCTGGTCTTGATTCGCTTACATATTCCAGCCGGTCAGCATGACTTCACGGGCGCCCTAGGCGGACTTGGCCTTTAAAACCAAGCGGATTGGAGTACCGACAAAGCCGTACGCGGCTCTGAGTTGGTTGACCAGATAGCGCCGGTAAGCGACCCGCACACCGCGCGGGTCGCTTACGAAGAGTAAAAAAGTGGGGGGAAGCGCTGCCGCCTGTGTGGCGTAATGAAATCGGACGGGGCGTTTGCCGTGGGCGGGCGGGGGATACTTCTGGACCGCCTCACCAATGAGATCATTGAGCTGGGGGGTCGGCACCCGGTGGGTGCGCGCTTGTGAGACGGTCTGAAGCATCGGTAACAGCGTAAGCACTTGATAGCCGGTCAGCGCCGAGACGAACGCGATGGGCGCGTAGTCCAGGTGCCGCAATCGCTCGCGGACCTCCAGTGTGAACTGTTGCCGGGCATCGCCGCCGGACGGCATCAGGTCCCACTTATTCGCCACCAGGATGGCACCGCTGCCGGCGTCCTGGACGAAGGCGGCGATTTTGGCATCCTGGTCAGTGATCCCGTCTTTCGCGTCCAGCAGGATCAGGGCGACATCGCTCCGTTCAATGGCCTTGAGCGCCCGCACTACGCTGAACCGTTCCAATGGCTGTTGGACCTTACTACGCGACCGGAGTCCTGCGGTGTCGATCAGGATGTACGGGGTATCGTTGTAGGTGAACGGGGTATCGATCGCATCCCTCGTTGTGCCCGGCAGCTCACTCACGATGACACGCTCCTGCCCCAGTAGCCCGTTGACCAGCGATGATTTTCCCACATTCGGGCGACCGACCACCGTCACGCGGATGGCCTTCTGCTCGGGTGCAACCTCTGCCGGTGGCAGCGCCTCGACAATCACGTCGCACAGCTCCGCGACGCCCAGCCCATGCTCGGCGGAGACCGGGCAGATCTCGTCGAACCCCATCCGAAAGAATTCAGACGCCAGCGTCTCATGGGCCGGACGATCGACCTTATTCGGCGCCACGACGATGCGAGCTTTCACATCGTGTCGAAGCAGCCGAGCGATCTCTTCATCCAGTGGTGTCAGCCCCTCGCGGGCGTCAACGACGAAGATGACGAGGGCGGCCTCCTGAACCGCCTGCCGGACCTGGATGAGCACCTGGGCCGCCAGACCGCTTCCTGCGCCAGGCTCCAACCCCCCCGTATCACCGAGGGTGAACGTGCGGCCCTTCCACTCGACCGTCGCGTACAGCCGATCCCTGGTGACGCCAGGCTCGTCGTGCACAATCGCCCTTCGCCCCCCCACCAGCCGGTTGAATAAGGTCGATTTCCCTACATTGGGCCGACCAACAATCGTGACAATCGGAAGGGACATCGCGGCCTCCTTCACCAGCTGAGCACCCTCGCGCCCCGGCGGACGTAGTCGAGTCCGGAAAAGATCGTGATCGCTGCTGTGAGATAGACGAGCCCAGGCAAGAAGGATCCCACCCCGCTGCTCAGACGCGCCAGCAGGGTTGTCAACACGGTCGCAACCTGCAGACCGGTGGTAAGCTTTCCCATCTTGGAGACGGAGACCGTTGTCTTGCCGGTGGCAATGTAGACGACGAGGAAACCGCCAATCAATATCAGATCCCGGCTGATAACAATAATGAAGAGCCACTGGGGAATCTGCCGCAGATAGACCAGCGTCACGAAGGTGGCAGAGAGCAGCAGCTTGTCGGCCAGGGGATCCAGGATCGTCCCCAAGTCTGTTCGCTGGGCCCTCGAACGAGCGATAAACCCGTCCAGTGCGTCGGTGACGCCTGCCAACAGAAAGGTCGCCAGGCTAAGCCTCCAGAACTTGTAAACCAGCAGGATCGAGATGACGGGGGTCATAAAGATCCTGAGGATCGTGAGGCTATTGGCAAGGTTCAGCATTGACAGGACTCCGGCCAGAGGAAACGAGTGATCAGCCTTGCACGTGAACGGCGGGATAGGGTACCCAGTCGTATTCTTTCGCCTGCGAAGCGGTAGGAACAAGCGACTCACGCACTGTCTGCGTGAGTCGATCGAGGCCATACCCTGTGATGGCGGATACAGCCACCCGCGGCACCACAGTCTTACCGCCAATAAAGGAAGATCCAATCCCGCTCGTCAAGAGATCAACCTTGTTGAAGACCTCAACAATCGGCTTTGGCGAGAGGCCGAGCTCCCTGAGGAGCGTATCTACGGTCTCTTTCTGCTCCATCACCTGGGGATGGCTGGCATCGATTATGTGCAGCAGGAGATCGGCCTCGTCCAACTCCTCAAGGGTCGCCTTGAACGCCGTCACCAATTGCGCGGGGAGGCGCCGGATGAACCCCACGGTATCGGAGAGCAGAAAGCTGAATCCGTCGGCCGTGGTTACCCGACGCAGGATGGGATCGAGGGTCACGAAGAGCGCGTCGTCGGTCCGGACGCCCGAGTGCGTGAGGGCATTGAAGAGCGTCGACTTCCCGGCATTGGTGTAGCCGACCAAGGCCACGATCGGGATGGCATGGCGTTTTCGAGGCCGCCTGAGGAGCGCTCGATGCCGACGGACCTTGGCCAGCTCCTCCCGGATCTTCGCCATGCGGCGGCGGATCGTCCGACGATCGGTCTCCAATTTGGTTTCGCCTGGGCCACGTGTCCCGATGCCGCCACCAAGGCGCGACAGCTCAACCCCTCGCCCGACGAGGCGCGGCAACAGGTAGTCGAGCTGGGCCAACTCCACCTGGAGTTTGCCTTCCCGGCTCCTCGCACGCTGGGCAAAGATATCCAGGATGAGCAAGGGACGATCAACGGTTTTCCATCCGATCAGTTCCTCCAGGTTGCGCTGCTGCGAACCGGACAGCTCCTCATCCATTACCAGCAGATCGACCTTCCCGCCCCACTGCGCCTTCATCTCCTGCGCCTTGCCCTTCCCGATCAGATAGCGCGGGTCCGGCGCGTCCCGTTCCTGCAAGATCGTCCCAGCCACTGAGGCCCCTGCCGATTCCGCCAGACGAGCCAGCTCCTCCAACGACTCTTCAGCCTCCCAGCGGGGGTTGCGCTTGCAGTGAATCCCCACCAGCAGCGCCCGTTCGCTTGACTTACCGACCTGGACGCTCGCGGTCGTTCCCTTCATTCCCGCTCCTAAAATCCTCCCGACAGGCGCGCGCCCTCGCGAACCGCTGGCGGAGCCCTTCCCCGTCTTCGGCACTGATCGTCGCCGCCAGATCACCAAGCGCAGCCTGGAACCGTTCGATCATCTTCAGAATCGGCTCACGGTTGGCGAGACAGATATCCCGCCACATGATCGGATGGCTCATCGCTACCCGACTGAAATCTCTCAAGCCACCTCCCGCTAATGCCTGCAGATTCTCGCCATCCTCCAGATCGAATATAGCACCCATCAGCGCATACGCAACAATGTGCGGCAGATGGCTGACGGCGGCGAAGATCTCGTCGTGACGCTCCGGGCTCATCTGCAGTACCTCCGCTCCCATTCCGTTCCACAGGGCGCCGACCCGACTAGCAGCGGCCGGATCGGTAATGACGCTTGGGGTCAGAACGCACTTGGCGCTAACAAACAGCTCGGCCGACGCCGCATATGGACCGGATGTCTCGCGTCCGGCGATCGGATGGCCGGGAACTCCGTTGCCCTTCGGCAGCAGCCGATCCATCGCCGCCGTAACCACTCGCTTGACGCTTCCCACATCAGTCACCACCGCGCCCGGCGCAAGATGCGGAACGATCCGCTCCAGCGTAGGTGCAATCGCGCCGACCGGCACAGCGAGCAGGACCATGTCGGCCCCCTCGACAGCAGCACCAGCATCTGCAAAGGTCAGGTCGACGACGCCCAGCGCGATCGCGTGCGCGCGATGGTCCGTTGCGATATCGGCCCCTCGGATCTCTTTGGCCAGACCACGAGCCCGACAGGCCAGCCCCACACTTGAACCGATCAGACCCAGGCCGACAATGGCGAGCCGTCCCATGAGGGGAAGAGACGGCGAGACATCAGCGCCAAGCGGCTCCGAGCTTGACCCGGTGGTCACAGGGATCTTCCTACGGCCTGAGCCACTCTGTGCAGTTCGTTCATCAGTGTCTCGAATGTGCTGGGTAGAAGCGCTTGCGGGCCGTCGGACAGGGCTTCTTCCGGGTGAGGATGGATCTCCACCATGATACCGTCGGCGCCGGCTGCGACGGCTGCCAGGGCCATCGGCGAAACCAGATGCCACTTGCCTGTCCCATGACTCGGATCGACGACCACCGGCAAGTGGGAAAGCCGCTTGATTAGTGGGACAGCCGAGAGATCCAGTGTGTTGCGGGTGGCGTCCTCAAAGGTCCTGATCCCGCGCTCACAGAGGATCACGTCGTAGTTGCCCTCCGACAGGATATACTCGGCGGCGAGCAACAGTTCTTTAACGGTGCTGCTCGATCCCCGCTTCAAGAGAACCGGCTTTCGCCGGGACCCGACCTCGGTCAGGAGTTTGAAGTTCTGCATATTCCTCGCGCCGATCTGTATCAGATCGGCGTATTGATAGACGGCATCCGCATCACGGCTGTCCATCAGTTCGGTCGCAATCGGTAGTCCCGTGGCCTGCTTGGCCTCAGCCAGATAGGCCAGCCCCTCCTCACCCAGACCTTGAAAGCTGTACGGGGAGGTCCGAGGTTTATACGCGCCGCCTCTGAGGATG
Source organism: Candidatus Methylomirabilota bacterium (assembly GCA_028870115.1). NCBI lineage: Bacteria > Methylomirabilota (SeqCode) > Candidatus Methylomirabilota bacterium. The sequence goes on along the minus strand of JAGWQH010000028.1, from coordinate 55,823 downwards.
CGCCCTCCGCCGGCCTTCACGTACTGCGCGATCTGCAGGAGACCTTCCCGACTCTCCACAGCGCAGGGACCGGCCATCACCACCACCTGCCGGCCGCCCACCAGCACCCCGTCTACATTGACGACGGAGCCGTCCGGCTTGAATTCGCGGCTGGCCAGCTTATACGGCTTCAGAATCGGCAGAACCTCTTCCACAAAGGGGAAGGCCTCTAACGGCCCCTCCTGCAGAACCCGTTCATCGCCGATCGCCCCGATGATGGTCCGCTCGGTCCCTTTCGAGATGTGGGCGGCCAAGCCGAAGCTTTCGATCTTCTTCACGACCAGGGCAATCTCAGCTTCGGTTGCGTTCGGTTTCAAGATGATGATCATAGAATAAACCCTCAGTTGGCAGTAATCAGCTCTCGGCTCTTATCCTGCTTGCTGATCGCTGAGAGTTGAATGCTGCTCTCTCCCCAACACAGTTTTTAGCGCCTCCATGAATCGTTCGTTTTCCGGAGGCGTCCCGATGGTCACACGGATGTAGGTCTTCAATAATTGGGCTCCCCCTAATGGGCGTACAATGACGCCCATGCGGAGCAGCGCATCCGCCACCGACCGCCCGTCCCGCTTTAGATCGACCAACAGGAAATTGGCGACGGACGGCGGGCACTCCAGCCCCAGGCGATGAAGCTCTCCGGACAGGTAGGCCTTGCCCAACTCATTCACCTTTCGGCTACTTGACAGATGGGCTTCGTCATCGAGGGCAGCCAGCGCAGCCCGCTGCGCCAAGGCATTGACGTTGAACGGCGCGCGAATCCGATCGAGGAGTTCCACCATCGCCGGAGGCGCCATCCCATATCCGACCCGCAGCCCTGCCAAGCCATAGATCTTGGAGAAGGTCCGCAGCACAATCACGGAGCACCCTTGCCGGACAAACCTGAGCGAATCCGGCACCATTTCCGAAGGGACATACTCGACATACGCCTCATCGATCACGACAACGACATTGTCCGGCAGGGCGTCCATAAATACGGCCAGTTGCGTCGGCCTCACAGCCGTGCCGGTAGGATTGTTCGGATTGCCGATAAAGACCATCTTGGTTCTGGAGGTCACTGCCTTCGCCATCGCCTCAAGATCGTGGGTCCACGCCTTCAGCGGTACGCGAACCGTCGTACACCCCTGCAGATGCGCCAGCATGCCGTAGATGATGAACGCCGGATCGGCGATCACGACCTCATCACCCGGCAGCAGGAAGCAGCGGGCCGTCAGCTCAAGGAGTTCATTGCAGCCGTTCCCCAGCACCAGATGGTCCGGTGCCAGCCCAAGACGCTTCGCCAGCGCCTGTTTCAGGTAATAGCCGCCGCCATCGGGATACCGGTGGCTCTCCGACAGCGCGTCTCGTAGGGCGCGGAGCGCCAGCGGCGAGGGGCCAAGGGGGTTCTCATTGGAAGCTAGCTTGATGGCTCCCGTGATTCCGAGTTCCCGCTCCACTTCGCCGATCGGCTTCCCCGGGATATACGGTACGAGCCCCTGAAGATATGGAGAGGCGAGCTCTTCCAGTAACTTAGTCATGGCTTTTCCGATTGTCTCAGCTCTCGATTGAGTTTTCTCTTGGGTACGAGCCGAGGACCTTCAAAAAAAGGCACTCCTCCTGTAAGAGCGCGAGCGCCGCCTTGACAGGCTCGTCGCCGATGTGTCCCTCAATATCCAGATAAAAGATATACTCCCACGCTTTCGTCTTAGATGGGCGGGACTCGACCTTGGTCAGGTTGATCTGATACTTCGCAAACGGTTCCAGGATCCGATAGAGTGCGCCGACCCGATCTTTGATCGAGAACATCAGGGAGGTTTTATCGTGATCAGTGGGTGCGGGTACGATCCGACCTATTATCAAGAATCTTGTGACATTACAAGGCGTATCCTCTATTTTCCTAGAAACTACTTGAAGCTTGTACAGGCTCGCCGCCAATTCGCTGGCGATAGCCGCGGCCGTCCGATCCTTTGTCACAAGCTGTGCGGCCGCTGCCGTACTGGAAGCCTCAAAGAGCGGAACTCTCGGCAGATTCGCCTCCAGCCACTTCCGTGACTGAGCGAAGGCATGCGGGTGCGAGTAGACCTTTTTCACCTTCCTCAAATCGCCTGATTTGGACAGCAGGCTGTGGGATACCCCCAGAAGAATCTCACCGCAGATCTTCAGGTCCGAGTCAACGAACATATCCAGGGTGTGGCTGACCACACCTTCGCTGGAGTTCTCGATCGGCACGATCCCGTAGTTGACGTTCCCCTTTTCCACTTCAGCAAATACATCACCGATAGTGTGGACCGGTACAAAGCAGGCCGAACCTCCAAACCGCCGGGTGCAGGCCACGTGGGTAAACGTCCCTTCAGGGCCAAGATAGGCCAGCTTCAGCGGACCCTGTACGGACCGGCAGGCTGATATGATCTCGCGAAAGACAGGCCTGATGGCGTGAGCCGGAAAGCGGCCTTTGTTTTGCCGTATCAGACGGGCGACAATCTCTTCCTCGCGCTGTGGAACGTGGACGTTCAGATTCGCCTTGGCCTTTTCCTGCCCGATCCTGACCACAAGCTCGGCCCGCTCGCCCAGCAGCGACACAATCTTCGAATCGATTTGATCGACCTTACGCCGCAACGTTGTAATCTTCATCCGGCTCTCCAGTCCTCTCAGGGGCGCGCGCTACCCCTCGCTATTGGACCCCTACGCATTGCTCCGTCGCCTACCGCGCGACGGATACCGGCTAACTCCACGGGAGTGAGCCGACGCCAGCACCCTTTGGGTAACCTCCCTAACACAATCGGGCCGACGCGAACCCTCTGAAGCCGCAGCACCGGGTGTCCGATGACGTCGCACATCCGTCGAATCTCGTGATACCGTCCCTGATGCACGATCAGCTTGAGCCACGCGGAACCGATCCCGGGCCTCACAATCTCGGCGTGGGTCGCTCGCAGCTTCTCCCCATCCGACACCACCCCCGCCTTCAATCTGGCCAGATCGTCGGGTGTAGGACAACCACGCACCTTTGCGAGATACTCCTTCTCGACCTCGAAGCTGGGATGCATGAGCCCATGGGCCAGCGCCCCATCATTGGTCAGAAGCACCAGGCCTTCGGTCTGATAGTCAAGACGCCCGACAGGAAAGAGCCTGGGCAGTCCACGCGGCGGCAAGAGATCACCGATAACCGGCCGCCCTCGTGGATCGGACAGCGAAGTCAGTACGCCCGCCGGCTTATGGAGAATAAGATAAAGAAGACTCTGCGATGGCGTGACGGGTCTGCCGTCGTACGTTACCGTATCGAAACCCGGTGAGACCTTGGTCCCAAGCTGGGTAACGACCCGATTATTCACACGGACTCTCCCATCCAGGATCAGTTGCTCGCAACTCCTCCGCGAGCCGAGCCCCGCGCGTGCGAGATAGCGCTGCAGCCGCTCCTCTCCGCCGCCTGTCTGCCGTGCCGGCTTAGTCGGGCCGGCCGACTCCCTCCGCCTCCTCGGTGTGCTCAACTGCCTCGTGTGAAACCTCCTTCCCCGCCGCATTCGGGGCCAGCGCCTCAATCTCCTTCAAGGTCGGCAGCTCCGAAAGATCCTTGAATCCAAAATATTCCAAGAAGGAGCGGCTGGTTCCGTACAGGATCGGCCTGCCCACCTCCGGCTTTCGTCCGAGAATCCGAACCAGATCACGCTCCACCAGCGTCTTTAAGACGCCGTCAACCATGACCCCTCGAACCGCCTCAATCTCCGGCTTGGTAATCGGCTGTTTATAGGCAATGAGTGCCAGCGTCTCCAGCGCAGCCTTGGACAGCCTCGCCGGTTTGGATCCGCGAAGCCGCTGGATCCAGGGGGCCACCTCCGGCTTTGTCGTCAGGCGATACCCTCCGGCAACCTCACTGACGATCACCCCTCGCTCCGGCTGCCGGCATTGTTCCTGTAAGTCGGCGAGTAGGCGGCTGACCTCTGCTTTGGGGTACCCATCGAGTACCGCCTCGATCCGCTCCAGCGAGAGCGGCGCGTCGGACATAAACAACAATGCCTCAAGAATGCCGAGTGGGCCGAGGTCAGCCGGAGTGTCCATCGGTCTCCACCGCAGTTTCAACGGTACGATAGATCGTGATCTCGCTTCCCGGTTCCGCTTGCCGGGCTCGGACCAGGCCCCGACGCAACAACTCGAGCAATCCGAGGAAGGTCGCAATCAGTTGGATACGCGTTGTTACCCCCTCGAAGAGGGCCATAAACGATACCGGACTCTGAAGGGCCAGCCGATCCAACAGCGCCACCATTCGCTCTCCTACGTTAATCGTCTCTGGGGTAATTTCGCCTGCTACGGCCTCCGGCACTCGCTGCATCACCGTCATAAATGCGCGCAGCAGCGCGGAGAGACTGATCTCCAGGGGTCCGTCGGCAATCGGAACCACAGGATCGGCAGGCCGCACGTAGAGGAGCGACTGGCCAGCCTCCAACTCTTCGAACGTCATGGCCGCCTCCTTGAATCGCTTATATTCCAGAAGGCGTTCTACTAACTCCTGTCGCGGGTCATCCGCAAGCGGCCCATCCGTCGTCTCTTCCTCGACCGGGATGAGCATCTTCGACTTGATATGGATCAGTGTGGCGGCCAGTACCAGAAACTCTCCCGCAACCTCCAGATCCAGCTTTTCCATCCCTGCCAGACATCCCAGGTATTCCTGGGTGATTTTAGCAATGGGGATGTCGTAGATGTCGATCTCGTTGACCTGAATCAGATAGAGCAAGAGATCCAGGGGACCTTCAAACATCTCCAGGCGAACGCGATAGCTCATCGCTCAGCGAGCCTCGATCCAGGACTCAATCTTATCAAATCGCTTGGGACCGATCCCATCGACTTCCAGAAGCCCGCGGGCGTCAGCGAACAAGCCATAGGCCTTCCGATAGGCGATGATCCGCCTGGCCAGCGTCGGACCAATCCCCGGCAGCGTCTGAAGCGCTGCGGCATCCGCATGATTAATGTCCACCCGGCTGCTTGGTCTCCCCTTTGCGACCTTGGCCGGCGTCGGCGACGAGCGAGTGTGTGCAGCACGCTGATCTTCAGGGAGATGGAGTGTTCCGAGATCGACGGCATGAGAGGTACTGAACGGACGGAGGAGAACGGGACCCCACACGATGCCGGCAACAGCCACGCCAAAGAGGCCGGCGACGATCGCTTCGCGTCTGGTATACGCCCCCTTCACACACGCTCCCCGACAACGTTGCGCTCGGCCAGGCCGAAGGCCTCGTGAAGAACCCGAACAGCCAGCTCTCCATATTTGGCATCGATCACACACGAGACTTTGATCTCGGAGGTGCTGATCATCAGAATGTTAATGTTCTCGCGTGACAGGGTCTCAAACATCTTCGCAGCCACCCCGGAGTGAGTCCGCATCCCCACCCCCACGATCGAGACCTTGGCGATCCTGTCGTCACCCATAACCTGCTGGGCACCGATCTCTTTGGCCACCCCGTTCACGAGCGACATTGCCTTGGAGAAATCGGACTTGGGAACCGTGAACGAGATATCGGTGGTCCCATCCTGGCTGATGTTCTGGACAATCATGTCTACCACAATGTTGGCCTCTGCAACCTGGCCGAACAGCTTCGCAGCGATCCCCGGCCGATCCGCCACACGCAGCACGGTGATCTTCGCCTCGTTCCTGTCGCAGGCGATCCCCGAGACCACCACTCTCTCCATCTCTGTATCCTCCTGGACCACCAGTGTCCCCTGGTTTGTATTGAAACTGGAACGGACGTGAACCGGCACGGTATAATTCTTGGCATACTCCACCGACCGAGCTTGAAGCACCTTAGCCCCCAAACTGGCCAGTTCGAGCATCTCATCATAGGAGATCTTCCCAAGCTTCCTTGCCTCCGGAACAATGTTCGGGTCTGCCGTGTAGACCCCTTCCACATCGGTATAGATCTCGCAGAGGTCGGCCTTCAGCGCTGCAGCCATGGCGACCGCCGTCAGGTCGGATCCGCCGCGCCCCAGCGTCGTCACGTCTTCTTCCGCCGTCACCCCCTGGAACCCGGCGACGATGACGATGGCTCCCTCACGGAGCGCCTGTTGTGCCCGATCAACCTCGACACTGACAATCTTTGCCTTGGTGTGGGCGGTGTCGGTTTGAATCTTCACCTGGGCTCCGGTGAAAGAGCGGGCCTTGTGCCCGAGTTGTTGGATGGCCAGTGACAGCAGACCGATCGAGATCTGTTCCCCGGTGGCTACGATGACGTCAAGCTCCCGTTCATCCGGCGTATCGGAGATCTCAGCAGCTAGACCTAACAGGCGATCCGTCTCTCCCGCCATGGCTGACACCACCACAACCAGGTCGTTCCCCTGAACCTTCGTCTCCACCACCCGGCGGGCCACATTTGTGATCCGCTCTACATCCGCGACGGAGCTGCCGCCGTATTTCTGAACGATAAGAGGCATATCACTCCTACGAGACGAGCCGATCGTGCCCTGGCAGATCCGCCCCCTGCAGTCTTTTTCCGATCTTCCCCTCGTGCCCTGCCATAAGGCGTCCTAAATTGTCCCGATGCCGAATGAGGATAAAACCGCAGATAATGATCGCCAGTCCCACATAGGGCGGTCGGCCATCAAGCACCCAGACGAGTAAGGGGGCCGCGACGGCGGTGACGAGGGCCGCGAGAGACGAATAGCGAAAGAGAGCCGCGATCAACAACCAGACGCCTACAATCAGCAACGCGATCTTCGCGAACAGCGCGAGTAGCACCCCCAGGGCGGTAGCGACCCCCTTCCCCCCGCGAAAGCCGAGAAAGAGCGGATACAGATGACCCAGAAATGCAGCCAGCCCAACCATGGCAACGAGCAGTTCCGGTGACCCAAAGAGCTGACTCAACGCGACAGGCGCCCACCCCTTCAGCGCGTCCAGGGCAAGGGTGAGCGCGCCGGCCCCAGAGCCCACGACACGAAGGACATTGGTGGCGCCGATGTTGCCGCTCCCGGCTTTACGTACATCCACTCCCGTGGTGACCCTGGCGATCAGGAGACCGAACGGGATGGAGCCGGCGAGATACCCCAGTGGAACAAGCCACACGCTTGTGCTCATTGCCCTCAGGATACGAAAAGGTTTATCAGCTCAGGTCGATCACCTTCCAGAATCTCAGGAAGTAGTCGATACCCGAGGCGGTGCTCAACACAATCGCAACCCAGAGGCACAGAATGCCCAGAGACGCGGTGCCAATGAAATCCCACTGCGGGGGCCAATCGAGGATCAGGAACGTCACCGCAGCTACCTCAGCCAGCATCTTGTACTTTCCGAAGTCGCTTGCATGGATGATGATGCTCTGCGAGGCGGCGACCGTTCTGAGCCCGGTGATAGCCAGTTCACGGCCGACAACGAGGACAACCATCCAGGCCGGCGCCCGACCCACCTGTACCAGCGCAATAAGGGCGGTTGAGATGAGCAGCTTATCGGCAATCGGGTCAAGCAACTTGCCCAGTGCAGTCACCTGCCTGGTATTCCGGGCGATCCGGCCATCCAGCCAGTCGGTCAGCACCGCGGCAAGAAAGATGGCTCCCGCCGTGTAGTTAGGGACCTTCTCTCCCACAACCAGAAAGACGATGATAAAGGGCACCAGGAAGATCCTACCAAGCGTGAGCTTATTGGGCAGGTTCATATAGACTCCTGACCCTTTGACATCCCGCGCGACGCCCGTCGACTCTTCTTTATCGCGTCTGCCGTGCTCAATCACTATTCTCTTCCTGTGGAGCTGCCTGGACCAGCACCAGCACCTTCTTCATGGCCCCCACTTTTCAGCGCGCACCACCCACCACTCCGTGAGTTATATTCTACAGCCCCGCGCCATACCATGACAAAAGTACCGTAGCAAACGCTGAAGGAAGCTGTCAAGGTCGATCCCACACGCGATCAGCGACGGAACGTCCAGTCCTCTGAGCTATAGCGGGTGTCGGCTAACTCTGTAGCCAGCCTGTACTCCTCCGGTTGCAGCTCATCTTCCACAAATTCGATTCCCATCTCTCCGGCTAACCCATCCCGAATCGCCGTCTCGATGTTCAGGCGATCGGGAAGCCGTCCCAGCGCTTCCCGCAGTGAGCCCATTGTCTTGACGGCACCGGCCGCTGCGGCCCGCTCGGCCGGGCGTAGGAGATCGAGAATGCCGACAGGTTGGAAATCCAACAGAATGGTCCCTTGTTGGAGAAGCGCCGCGGGAAATCGTCGTTGCGCCGAACCGATCACCTTTTTCCCATCCACCAAAAGTTCATGCGGCGAGATGGTCAGGAAGCAGAACGGCGACAGCGCCCCATCAGCCTGTCTTTGGCGATGCCCGAAACTCACTTGCAGGCCGAGCATTTCAAGACCCCGGAGTAGGTAGACGTTGATCAGGCGGCAACTCTCTGCAATCGAGATCGTCGTCCAGGGCGGGCGTAGCGGCAGGATCAGGCTGTACGTCAGGTCCTGCTGGTGCAGTACAGCTCGACCGCCCGTAGGACGACGTACCAGGTGCACCATGGATTTGCGACAGGCCGCCAGGTCGATGTCATCGCTCCGCTGGGCGTAACCGATGGAAAGTGTAGGCGCGTCCCACGCATAAAAGCGCAGAGTGGCGCGATCCGGGCACAGCGTAGCAAGCGCCTCATCGATCCCCATGTTGATGGAACCGGCAGAAGCGCCCATCCTCAGAAGCCGGCCTGCGGGAGGCATCCTCAGGCGTCCATCAGTCCGGTCCCGCTCTTTGAGTTTCTGGTCGAGCGGTCCCGCGTCGCCTACACGCTTTCCCCTACCCCTGCACGCGATGAGTGCATGGTCAGGTCCTTTCGATGTCACGGTGCCGGACGTTGACCTGATAGCCGCACTCCCGAAAATGACCGGCGAGTCGTTCCGCAAGGAAGACCGAACGGTGATGTCCGCCGGTACAGCCGAGCGCAATAGTCAGATAGGCGCGACCTTCCTCCTCGCAGAGAGGGGTCACGAAGTCGAGCAAATCCGTCAGGCGTTCAAGGTAAGGCTTGGTCACGGAGGCCCGCATGAGAAACTCGCCGATCTGGGAATCAAGACCGGTCAGCGGCCGCAGGTCATCGATAAAGTGAGGGCTCGGTAGAAATCGGGTATCAAAGACCACATCGGCGTCGAACGGCAGTCCATGCTTATAGCCGAAAGAGACCAAGGAGAGGGCGATCCTGGCCGTTGGCCGCTCCATCACGAATGCCTGCGAGAGAAATCGCTTCAGATCGTGAATGGTCAGCGTACTCGTATCAATAATGAGATCGGCCTCGCCCCGGAGGCGAGTCAGCATCTGTCGCTCCGCCGCGATCCCTGCCATGGCCGACTTTCCGGCGGCGAGCGGGTGAGGGCGTCGGCTCTCGCTAAATCGCCGCGCAAGGACCTCATTGCTTGCGTCCAGAAATACGATCTTGACGACATGTCCTTCAGCCCGAAGCGTCTTCAGGATGTCGAACAGCGGGGTCAGGAACTCGGCCCCCCGAACGTCGATGACAAGGGCGACCCGCTCAATCGTGTGCTCCGATTGCATGCAAAGTCGGACGAAGGTGGGGAGTAATGTGGTCGGCAGGTTATCGATACAGAAAAAACCGATGTCTTCCAGGCACTTGATCGCCTGACTCTTGCCGGCCCCGGACACACCGGTGATGATGACAACCTCAGCCGCCTTCACCACATCGCACCCTTGGTCGTCGCTGTGAGAGGACTTCCTCAGCTCCGACTCTTCGGAGAATCATCGTTATATCTCAAGAACGCGGTCTCATCGCGTCGCGTCTGTCATCTTCCGTATCTAATGCCGGTGAGGAGCGCTCAACCTGCGGGCTCAATCAAGCCGTAATCACCATCGCGTCTTCGATACAGAACATTGACCTCTTGAGTCCGAGCGTTTCGGAACACAAAAAAATTGTGGCCCAACAGGCTCATCTGTACGGCGGCCTCGTCAGGGGATAGCGGTTTCATGGCGAAACGCTTCATCTTGACGATGCGGGGACCGTCTTCGGAAAAAGACTCGCCCTCCGCCAATACCGTCTCTTCTGTAGGACTCGACCGCCCAAGGCCTCGACCGGAGTGCTCCACGATCTTCTCCTTATACCGAAGGATCTGGCGTTCAATCTTGTCCGCCACAAGATCGATGGCCGAGTATAGATCAGTGCTCGATTCTTCTCCCCGGATCGTATGCTCTCGTACGTGGAGCGTCACCTCGGCGATCTGTCGATGCTTCTCCACTGAGAGGATGACATGGACTGAGGTAATCTGGTTGACGAACTTCTGCAGGCGGGCGATCTTCTCCTCCGCGTAACGTCTGAGGGGTTCGGTGATTTCGAGATTGCGAGTAGTAATAGTAATCTGCATCAGTTGACTCCTCGTCAGAGAATGGAATGCCTATGTACCGTATTACACGTAGCGACGTTGATTGGACGAGGGGATCTTGAGCTGACCACGATACTTGGCTACAGTCCGACGGGCGATCTCCACTCCGTGAACCCTCGCCAGAATCTCCACAATCTTCTGGTCGCTCAGCGGCTTGCTGGCGTCTTCTTCCGTCAGGTATCGGCGAACCAAGTCCCTCACCCGACGAGAAGAGACGACTTCACCTACGGTTGATGAAACACCACGATGAAAAAAGTATTTCAGACCGAATAGTCCTTGCGGGGTTTGGACATACTTATTCGTGGTCACTCGACTGATGGTGGACTCATGCATCGAGATGTCATCGGCCACTTCGCGAAGCGTCAGGGGCTTGAGGTGGGAGATCCCGTACTCGAAGAAATCCCTCTGGTATTTGACCAAGCTTTCGGCCACCTTGATCAACGTCCGTTTTCGCTGCTCAATGCTCCGGATGAACCATAGGGCGGAGCGCATCTTCTCTTCAACGTAACCCCGGGCCTCGCGCGGGGCAAGCGCTTGCTTGGAAAGGATCTGCCGATAATATCGACTGACCCGAAGGCGTGGGAGACCGTCCTCATTCAGCGCCACCAGCAATCGTCCATCGATCTTGAGAATATAGACATCGGGCGTAATATATTGTGGTTCCTCACTGCTGTAGTTCTTTCCAGGTTTGGGCTCCAAAGAGGCGATGAGCGTCACCGCCTGTTGCACCTCTCTGAGTGACAAGCCCAGCGCAGCCGCAAGCTTCCCGAATCGGTGGCGCTCCAGATCATGGAGGTAACTGTTGACAATAGCCTCAGCCACCGCATGCTCCTCCGACCGCGTCCTGAGTTGAATAAGCAGACATTCTCGGAGATCCCGCGCCCCTACCCCGGCCGGATCGAAACTCTGGATAAGCCGAAGAGCTGATTCCATCGATTCCAAGGAAGCGCCGGCCAGCGACGCCAGCTCCTCAATGCTGCTACGCAGATATCCGTTGTCGTCCAACTCCCCAATGATGAGGCAGGCCAGCCTGAGAAGTTCCTGATCCCTGACAGCCAGGTGAAGCTGGAAAAGCAGATGGTCCTGAAGGGAGTTCGACCTGGTAAGCATGCTTTCGCTATCGAACCGATCGACCGACTCGTATTGGATAGATGGCCGATAGTCTGAGGCATCCTGAAGATAACTGTCCCAATCAATCTCTGTGGTTTGCCCTTCTCCATTGTGCTCGACCGTCGGTTCCTCGGCCGCCGACTTCAAAGCCGGCGCCTCGTCCAGTTCCTCCGTGTCCTCTATCATCTCTTCCAGGACCGGATTCGCCTCTACCTCCTGCCGCACTGCCTGAAGCAGCTCCATCCGCGATAACTGCAAGAGGTTGATCGCCTGCTGCAGCATCGGCGTCATGACCATCTTCTGCATCTGTCGCAGACTGAGCTTCGCTTCAAACGCCATCACATTCACCCTTACAGGCTGAACCGTTCGCCCAGGTAGATCTCCCTGGCGCGCTCGTCGGATGCCAACTCTTGGGCTGTTCCGGAGACTAATACCTTGCCTTCGTAGATCAGATACGCGCGATCTACGATCTGCAAGGTCTCCCGCACATTGTGATCGGTTATCAGGACCCCCACACCCTTCTGCTTGAGCCGAGCGATAATGGCCTGAATATCGGCTATCGCAATGGGATCAATGCCCGCGAACGGCTCGTCCAGCAGCATGAAATCCGGGGAGGTCACCAAGGCTCGAGTGATCTCCGCTCTGCGACGCTCGCCACCTGAGAGCGTGTAGGCCTTGCTCTTGGCAAGGTGGGTGAGATCCAACTCCTGGAGGAGGCTCTCAAGCCGTTTCCGTCGCTCCTCTTCTGACAGGTCCAGAATCTCCAGGATCGCCATTACGTTCTGTTCTACTGTCAGCTTGCGGAAGATCGAGGGCTCCTGCGGGAGAAACCCTAAGCCCTTGCGGGCTCGCTTGTACACCGGAAGGTCGGTGACATCTTCCCCATTCAACATGACATGGCCGCGATCCGGCTTTAACAGCCCAAGAACCATGTAGAAGGTCGTCGTCTTCCCGGCGCCGTTGGGCCCCAGCAGGCCAACCACCTCTCCGGCTTCGAGACTGATACTGACGCCGGTTACGACTGTTCGACCCTTAAACGACTTGACAAGGTTGTCTGCTCGGAGGGTCCGTTGGTTCGACGGGCTCACCACAGGTCCATCCCGGTTCAGGATCCCCCCTGCGTCGTTGCCGGTTTGTCAGTCTTATCGGGCGCTTGCGGCTCAGATCGCGCCGCCCCATCGGCCTTGGGATAGAGGATCGCCGTTACGCGCTTCGAGGGATCGCCTTCGACGACCGCCCTGTCCTCCTTCGAGAAAATCGTCATCTTCGTTCCGGTAATAAGATCGTTATCCTGCCATGCCCTGGGATTCCCTGTCAGGACTGCCTTATCTTCATCAGGAAACAGCTCGAGTCGATCCGCGGTGATCCTTTTCTCCTTAATGGTGACCCTGACGTTGCCGGTGGCGATCCCCTTTTGGATCCGCTCCATCTTCTCATCGAAGAGGAACTCCATTTTATCAGCCAGCACAACCATACTTCGATCCTTATCGTCAGCCATCACGTTCCCGGCATAGACCGCAGTATGAAGCTTCCGGTTCACCTCCAGGCGATCCGAGGTAATCGTCACAGGATTCTTGGCTTGCTGCTGCTCCTGGGCGAACCCGAAACCGACCGGTAAGACCAGATTCACCAGTACAACGACGGCGCAGATCCAACCGCGGTAGCTCACTGAGCTCCTCGGTTTCGCGCACCAGAACCGGCTTTCGTCTTCAGCTCAGCGCTACCGGGAGCCACATGCGATCGCACCCGACTTAAAAACCTCGCGCGTTCAAGATCGGTCTCCGCCTCCATTCCCACGCCCCAACTCGTCAGGCCGCCCCTGACCATCGTCACGGGCAATCGAGTGAACACTCGACGATCCTTGGCCGACCAGTCCAGGGACTGGGTCTGCAGACTGTTGCCCTGCTCCGAAGTCGCCGTCACATTACCTTCCAAACGGATATCTTTCGTCCGCATATTCACCCGGGCGCTATCGGACCAGGTCGTCAATTTGCTATGCTCTGAATAGAGCACTACGGTCACCGGATTAGCGACCTTCACCACCTTCGCGACATCTCCCTTTTCAAAGATCTCACCGCGATCGCCCCACACCTCCCAGAGCGTCTTGCCATCCTTCGTTTCTACCAGATGGAATTTGGTGATCTTGACGTCTGCTGTGGAGCCTGATTTTTCCTCACCGGATGCCGGTGACGCACCGACGATCGACTCAAAAGCACACGTAGCGGTTACCGATATCACTACGATCCACGTTATCCATATACACCGAGTCGTTCGCATTCCTACTTTCCTATAACATAAAGTGGAGATGATGTAAAGAGACGCGGAGGGGGTGAAGCGATACGGATAGGCAGAGTAGCGAGAGCCACTACATTTCACATATAACGTAACGAGGCTCACCGCCGGGGGCAACAAGCGGAATGAACTAACGACCGATGGGAGAACTCCAGGACTTCTTTTACCGATCAGACATTACTTTCTTCGGGTACTCCGACAAGTTAAGCTTCACCTCCCCAATTGTACCTTTACATGCTATTGCGTTGGCCATTCAATGTTGATGCCCAACACGTGGAATCATGTATGATAATTATAATACCGGCTGGGGGGGGTAACCCCCCCCAGCAGCGGGTGGTATTTTCCCACCGATAAGGCAACCGACCAACTCTTCCCCGATGATTAACCCGAAGCCGTTCACATAGAGCCGCTTCATCTCCGGCTTCTCGGGGTCGATTCGGTCACCAAGGCCTAACAATGTTCCTACTTCTTCTTCGTCGCCTTCTTTGGTGCTGCCTTTTTCTTCGCTGCCATTGAGGTTCTCACCTCCTTTCCTCATTAAGGCCTCTGACACGGCCGATCGAGGCTAACAACCTTTCCCGCCCTTTTTTCCCGTTTTCGGCGCCGCCTTCTTTGGTGCTGGCTTCTTCGCTGCCATACAGTCCCTCACCCCCTTTCTACGCCACCGGTTTTCTGGTCGGTCTCGCTACAAGAACGCTAACTGTGGATTTTTCTGACGCGCAAGCTCCACCAGCCTCTCAATTAAGACCTGCGAATCTTTAAGCGCTCCCTCAACCTCGTATCGAGGAATCGGCGTCTGCGGTTCCTCCATAAGGTCCTGTCGCTTACGACGCATGCGATCGAAACCGTTGACGAGCGCTCGTCCTTCTTCACCCAATATCTCTCCAATTAATATGACGAATGTTCTCGCCTGATCACGACCCTTTGCTCGCCACCCTTCAGCCATCACCAACGCCTTCGCCGCTCTCAGCATCGCCTGATAGGCAATGATATATGCCCACTCCTTATCAATATTTATATTTGCTCCAGCGGTCGCTAAATCTTTCGACGCCCGCACGAGCAGCATCGAGACCTGGCGGAAGTCGGGCCTAATTTCCTCAACCAGCCCCCGTTCTCGAAGTTCCTCATAGGCCATCGTCCGTTCCGATCAGGATTGACTTTCGACCTTTCAGAACTTCAGCCAGAAACGGGTCATCCTCTGTCTTTCTCCGCTGATATTCGGCCTCATCAAACACAAGGTAGTTAATCTCACGATTCAAGCGGCTCTCCAGCACTCTTATTGCCTCATTAAGCTCATTCAAATCGACTTGACCGATCACCATTAATCGCACAGGACCGAGGCCCTCCTCGCCCTCCCGCTGGTCTGCCCCATATACCATGGCCCTCTGGATTCCTTTGATCCTTCTGAGCCCTTCTCGGAGGCTCGCATAGATGCCAGTGGTCTTCGCGATAATTCCCCTGATCTCAGTGTATAGGGGCGACGCTTTATTGACCCGGTAGTACCGAAGATTTCCAACCTTTTCACTAGCCAACAAACCAGCCCTTTCCAAGTTGTCCAACTCTCGCTTAATCCCAGAGATATCCCGCCCAAGGTGTCGCGCCAACTCTCTCACATAAAAGCGCTTATCCAACCTAGTAAAAAAAAGGGTGAGAAGACTTACACGTACTTCTGACGAAAACAACCGAATTAACAACAGCCCACCTCATCGTTGTTGATATTTTTACAACGACTGTTCCTTCCATGTCAACAGAAATCGTACAAAAAAATAATTATTTTTTATTTGAGCTGAGGCTAAAAAGATTACATACGTTGGCTGTTGTCAGTGCGACTTCAGCAGTTACTGTAGCGAAGGGGAACGCGAAACGGCGCTTAAATTCTTGGCAGCGTAATATCGTGCTGGGCCTGATATTTCCCTTTCTTATCGCCGTATGACACGAGGCATGGCTCATCGCTCTCAAAAAAAATCACCTGAGCGATCCCTTCGTTGGCATAGATCTTGGCGGGGAGTGGTGTGGTGTTACTGATCTCGAGGGTGGCAAACCCCTCCCACTCCGGCTCGAACGGGGTGACATTTAAAATGATTCCGCAGCGTGCGTATGAGCTTTTCCCGAGACAGACGGTCAAGACGTTACGAGGAATCCTGAAATACTCGATGGTTCTGGCCAAGGCGAATGAGTTGGGCGGGACAATGCAGACATCGCCCTTGAAGTCGACGAACGACCGCTCGTCGAAGCACTTTGGGTCCACGATGGTCGTATTGACATTGGTAAAGATCTTGAACTCGTCTGCGACCCGGATATCGTATCCATATGAAGACAAACCGTAAGAGATGACCCCATCCCGAATCTGCCGCTCCTCGAACGGGGCAATCATCTGATGCTCCACCGCCATCCGCTTAATCCACTTGTCTGATTTGATGGACATATGACATCCTCCCGCGAAACACCACGTCTCTATTTTTGCGGATCACGTACTTATGACCCCGGATGAATTGAAGGGTCAAGCAGATATATCGCAATAGCCTGCAGCCTGACAAGAGAAAAGCTATTAAACTTGTTGAGCCGCTTCTATTCGATTCGCACCAGATCGGCCAGTCCGAGTTCTTGCAGGATCTGCCGTAGCTCCGATGCCAAGCTGCCGGCGCTGGTCGCGTTGACCGTGGCCGAGAACTCCACGCCAACCTTGAGGTCGGCACCAGACCGAAGCCTCGGCAGGATTTTTGTCCCGAGGCGGTTCCAGACTTCGGGAGGAATGGTGCCCACAAGACGGATAGTCTTCACCTGGATGTCCGGTACTGACTCGGGCCTATGCGCGTCGAGTGGCTCAGGGGATACAATATCCTCTGGGCTGGGTTGGGGCTTGGGCTCCGGCGTGAGCTTTGGTGACGCACCCGACTTCAGCGCCTCCGCCACGACCTTTCTCAGTAGGAACATACCAGCCTCGAAGGCGACCTCGTCCGGCGCCACAAGCTCATGGAACCATACCCGCTCGTAGGTGCCGCCTGCCTGCGCCGCGCCCGACGCGGCAGGCAGGTTGGCTCCCTGCCCCGACGCGAGCCCGAACTCGCCGCGGCTGACGAACTCGACGATCCTGCCGCGCAGGATTGCGTCGGGATCGACGAGGCGCGTGAGCGAGCCGTTGAGGAAGCTCTGCCGCAGGCTTGCAAGCGGCCACACCCCTGACTCCTTGAGCGCCGGGGGCCAATTGCGCTCAATGTAGCTGGCGCCGACGGACTCGTTCAGCAGCGCCTCGGACTTGAGCGCCTCGATGACTCGGCCACACTGCGTCTTGCCGCTGGAAGAGTGCCCCGCGCCCAGGTCGATGACCTTGAGACCGTCTGTCTCCTGCCCGTCCGCGACGACGGCGAAGCGGTAGTCGCCCCAGACGCCGTCTTTGGCGGCCTCCTCTGCGTCCTTGACCTTCGACTGGAGCTCTGCCCGATTGATCTTGTCGAAGTCGCCGCCGAGCGTTCCGTCGGTGACTTCCCGTGCCACCCGCTTCCATGCGAGCCACAACTCGATCTTCTCCCGCAGATCGCGGCCGGGCTTCTTGAGGCACCAGACGAGGGCGCCCGGGTAGAGCCGTGGCGACTTGCCGCGCTGACGTGTCCATTCGGCAATCTGCGCACGCAGCGACCCACCGCCAGACCACTCCACCTCGGGATCGGCAACCACAAGGCTCAGCCTGGGCGTGTCCGGGATTTCCGCTCCTTCGCCAGGGAATGGCACAACGAGAATACTCGCCCCTCGCCGGAACTCGTCATCGACAAGCTTCCGCATAGCAGGCTTGACCTCTGTCTCTTCGTCCAGTGACGCACGCCGGTCGCTCACCACCTTTTTCATCGTGGGCAGGTAGCCGATCCGGAAACCGTCCGAGCCCGCCTTGCGGATGAAGTAGGAGCGATCCTCGAGTGCCAACGCGGCGTTGTCGATTGACGTTGTGTCCAATTCGGGCTCGCCGAGGGCGAAGCGCAGCTCGGGTAGATGCGCGACCTTGTCGGACTGCCCGCCCGACGACTCAAAGAGAATAGCGGTACCGACGCGGCGGTGAATGTCCCGAAATGGTCCCTTGGTGTCGGCGTCAAGCACTTTTGTGTGCGCCTGCTCGCCGGCGATGTCTGCATCGATGGCGGCAACGAGACGCGACTCGCCCAGTTGACCCAGCACCACACTTCGGAATCCCGGCTCGGCGAGCGGTGCCGAGCCGAGCGTGATGAGCGGCTCGGTGCGCGCCTTGCAGTAGGCGTCCTGCGCGGCGATCGAAATCCACTGGGCCAGCATCGCCAGAGTACCGCGCGTCTGCTGGTACTGCGGCAGCGCCTGCCACTTGCGCTGGAACACCGACAGCGTCGCCGGATGGAACGGGTAGCAAGTCTCAAAGCGATGTCGCAGGAACTCCCGCGCCTTGGCCTCGGTCGCGGCCGTGTCGACCGCCGTCCATTCAGGTGGGAGCTGCGCCCGTCGCTCGAAGCACCAATCGCCGAAGGCCTTGGCGACGTTTTTCCGGATCTTCTCGCTGCCCAGATCTTGGAAGAGCCGCCGCCGGACGACCTCGCTGATCTCGGTCTCGTCGTTGGCGATCAAATCCTTGGCGACGCGCCGCACGACCTTCGAGATCCGCTCTTGCCACTCCTGGTCCCACTCGGTCATCTCGACCTGACTGCGCGGCAGGCTGATCATCGCAGCGCCGTGAGTCGTGCCTGTCGTCGCAACGGTCAGGTTCTGAATGAAGGCGTGGAACGACTCGGCGCTCCCGCGATGGCGGTTCATGAAGTTGAGCACCTCATCAAAGAGTAGGAGCACCGGCGCCGCGGCGGCCTGGAAGACTCGCGCAATCGCCTCAGTCCCGGGCGGTGTAGTCAGTGCCGCCTGGCCGAGCGCCTCGACGCCCTTATCGCCCGCGAGCTGCCTGGCAATGTCGATCCATGGCGTCTCGCGGCCCGGCCGCGGATCCCAGGCGTTGCCCACGAAGACGGCGACACGCGCCTCCGGAACCGAAGAGAGCCCAGCCTCCCTCAGTAAGTCGGAGACGCCGCTGAACCCGGCTGCCTTGTCCCCGCTCTTGGCGAGGTGATAGACCGCCGTCAGCGTATGCGTCTTGCCCCCGCCGAACTGCGTGATGAGCGTGAGCACCGGCGCAGTGTTCTCGGTCTTGCCCGAGAGTCGGCGCAGGACCATCCCGGCGTGCTCACGCAGCGCCCGCGTGAAGCAGGTGCGGGCGAAAAACTGGGCCGGGTCGCGGTAGTCCTCCGGCGCGGTCCCGGCCACGACCTGCTCGAGGGCAATGGCGAACTCGTCCGGGTTGAACGAGCGACCTTCACGGACTTCCTTGCGCGGTGTGGCGACCTTGTACCACGGCTCCATTCCGATCCTCCTACGGTCTCTGCATGCGTGTAAATAACTCGATTGCCCGTTGCTTCAGCCGCACAAGGTTTGCGTAGGCCACGGGCTCGAAGTTACGCTCTCCATCGTACAGCCGATAGCGAATGCCGTCAGTCACGATCACGTCGCGGCGCACGCCGAGCGCCTCCACGTACCCTTTGGCCTGTTCAAGTGCGCCTTCGACGCCCGCGCCCAAGCGCTTCGCCTCGATCACGAGGTGACAGTTCTCCGGCGTTCGCGGCAGCGCCCGGAACACCGCCACGTCGATGCGATGCCACTGAATGGCGATCTGCTCCGGCGGCCAGCCGAGCGCACGCAAGAACGGTACGACGAAGTGCGCGATCAACTCGTCCTCGCTCGGGTGCTCGCCGAAGGCTTGGCCGTCCTGAAGCAGCGGTACGAGATCGGCCGCCTGGGCGACTATCCCCTGTAGAGTGACTGGTACTTCATCGAACGGCGGCTCCTCGGCGGGCAGCTCCGGAAGAGGCGCCGTCTGCCAGTGTGTCGGTGGGGACTTGAGGAACCGTTCCGCAAAGTCCACGATCTCCTCGTTCCACACCCGCGAGCAGCGCGGCGGGTTGGCGCCGAACACAGCGCTTCCGAAGGCGTGCTCCTCGGGAAGACGGCACCAGCGGACGCGCCTGGCATGCTGCAGGTCCCAGCCGTTTACATCATCGAAGGCATTCACATAGAGGTACTCGCCCGCCACGAGGCCAACAGCAGCGATCGTGGCGAGGCCGGTGCGCAGTAGGAACGCGTCCCCGGCTTTTATCTCGCTCGCAAAGCGCCGCACGAAGCCGCCCTCGAACTCATCGTCGTCGCGCTCGGGCGCCCATGCTCCGGCGTCCCCCGGGCCGATCAGGCCGACGCCGTACTTCAAGAAGACATCCGCATACGGCCGGGTGGATTGGCCACCGGCCAATTGCCAGATTGCCTGCTTCATGCCGTAGTCTGAAATTCTATCTTCCGCGCCTCCGTAACCCGCTTCGAAGCATCGAGGACCTCGAGAGAGACAAGATTTCCCTGCTCGTCGTAGTCCAGGATCACACCCGGTTTGTCCTCGTCGCTCTCGGCAACCAGTACGTTCTCCTTTAGGATGACGCTCAGTGTGTCCGTCCTCTGGTCATAGGTGACTTTCATGGCTCGTTCCTCCAGTATTTGCTGATCCTACTCGTCCGGTAGACCGTTACCACCTCAGCCGGGCTGCAATCCACGTCCACGAAGATGCGGATCAAATACGTCTTACCGGCCAGCACAGCCCTGGATTGTAGCACTTCGCGCCCAGGACGAACCGGCAACCGTTGCTCGGGTTCGCCCAACACCCGCCGCAAAATCTCATCAGCGACGCCTCGACGCTCCATCTCGAAGGCAGCATGCGGCGTTACGATGTAATTAACGATCGGCTCAGCCATCGTTTCATCTCGGGACCGCCAAGAGCATCGCATCAAGAAGCCGCTTCTCTTCGCTCCCATTCGGATAGAGCGCAGAGAAGGCGTTCGCCAGCCGCAGGAAGTCTGGGCCGCGCTCCTGCTCGGCCTTGAGGAGCGCGCGCAGGGCGTTCGTGCGGCCGCCAGCCTGCAACAGCATCGCCGCGTGGACGCGGTCGAGGATCGTGGCCTCGCGGTCTGTCTTGAGCGCCTCGTCGGAGACATCAAGGCTGACCCTCTTACCTCCCTTGCCACGCCCCTTCATCTTCGTGGGGGTACCGGCCGCCAACTCCGGGAAGAGAGCGAGCTGCGTGACGCTACTGGAAGGCATTTCCTCCAACTGTTCAGCAGCGGCCTGAACGCCATCGTCTCCGAAAAGAATCCTCCCGCGTTCCGCTATCGAAAACAGGCGCACGACTCCCTTTTTCGTCTCGATGATTCGGCCCTCCCACTTGGGTAGGTCGATTCCCAGCGGCTGGGCAAACCGTCGCACGACATCGAACACGAGCGTATATCCTTTCGCCTTTCCCTCCGGCTCCCCGCCTTCTTCGTCATCCTCAATGTCTTCCGCTACCTCCTCGATTACGTCCTCACTTTTACCTTTTTCCTTTTCACTTTTTCCTTGATCAGTGCTCTGGAGCGTCCACAGGAAGAGTGCCGTGAGCCGCGCGTCTTCCTCGACGGCGCCGGCCGCACCGTTGCGGGCTTTGGCCTCAGCGGTGCCGAGCACCTGAGCAAGAGCGCTACGGCCGACGACCTCCCAGACCTTCTCCAGGTACTCGGCGAGCGTGACCTCGCGCCCGTCGGCGGTCTCGACCTTGGTATAGCGACTGAAGATCTCGAGGGCGGGGCCAATACAGGCGAAGACAAGATCGGCACCACGAACGCCTTCACCCTGCAGGCGCTCCATCCAGTCGCCAACGCGGTTCGGCAGCTCACGCAGCACGTCGGCCCAGTCGCCGACCACCGCGTCGTCCGCACGCGGGCGGCAGACGAGATGAACGCTCGTTCCAAGCGAGGCCGTATTCTGGGCGTTGGTCCGAACCGATCGCTCGGTCACGATTGGCCATGAGGCACGAATCATCCACCCGCCATTGATCATTCCCGAGAGTAAAGCCTCCCATCCTTCTGTAGTCTTGTGCGCGAACACGACACAAGCAATGGCGTGGGCGCCAACTACGCGCCGTGCCTCCGCAAGACATTCCCGTGCCTTCGCCTCAAAGAAGTCGGAGGTCTTCGGGTGGCCGTTCACGGAGTGCGCAGTGTTCCATACGCACTCCTGCTCTTTGGGAGCGGACCCATCTCCTCCATTGAGGCTGGAGAATCTCCTCATGCTTGGTGAACTACTTAGCCACCCGATGAAGAAGTCTGAGAGGTCAGCGTACGGGACAGCGTCGTAGTAGGGCGGGTCCGTAAATACCATCCCCGCCGATTCCGTCGGTAACGGCAGGGATCCGGCGTCGGCTTGATTGACCGATCCTGGGGTCTTGACAGCCACGGCCATGGCGTCAACAACCTTCGCGATCCACTCGACCGCAGCGAGGTAGTTTGCGCTCTCGCTGGCGATGGGAACACTCTCAACAAAGTCCCACACCATTTGAATGGCTTGCCTCGGGAACGTGTGTCCGACGGCCTCGATTCCAGGAATCCACGCAATGTGGGCTGATGACTGATCCGCACATCGCCCCAGAGCCAAGAACAAGCAATCCTGGAGCACCTCGGCGACATCGGATCCTGATAGCTGCTTGATCAGTCGGGCGAGCGTTCCCAATGAGAGCCGCTGACGTGGCGAGAACAAGTCACGAAACGTGGTTGCGCCATAGCGCGTCGGGGCGGTTACGCCTCGGGCGTTCGGAGAAGGGCGCGCTGGGTTCAGCCGAATCGCTAGTCCTGTCGGTTCCACCGCACCGATTGCGAGCGACGCTCTCCAAAGCGCGAGATAGTCCTGTGCGATTGGGCCTCGATACTCGCGTTCATCCGTGGACGTAGATCGCTGCACAATCGCAAGTAACCTCGCCCCTCCAACCCTCGCGCCGGTGGGATCGAAGAGAACGCTCGCACCTGCCTGCTGGGCCGTTAGTTGGGCCTGCACTCGAGCCGGGGCCAGAACGGAACTGCATGAGATGCACGTGGCTCTTGCTTTGAAGACCGTACCAGGCGATACGTCTTGCTCCGCCTTCGGCTCAAAGACCTCGAATTCCACACTCGGCGCCTCACCAGCGCGCCGCACGACCCGGTGCTTGAGTGCGCGCCTGCGCTTCGCCTTCTTGCACAACCAGAACGAGCGCACGAGGGGGATCTCGGCGCCGCAGTTCGGTGACTCGCAGCGCACGGTCCGCGCCCAGAGATAGGCGATGGGCTGCTCCTCGATTTCCTGAAACTTCCGTTCGAGCCACTCGCGCCCGCTCCCAGACTTGAAATAGTTCTCCCTGGCGATCGCGGCATCTCGACTGGTGAGTGCCTCGAAGTACCAGAGAGCCACGGGCAGGCGAGTCGAAGTCCAATCAACCATCCCACCTTCGTGTTCTTTGAAGCGGCGTTCGAGATTGTCGGTGTGACCTTTGTAGAAGCTGCCATCCGAGCACTTCAGGACATAGGCATAGAACTTTCCGGGTTCTGGCGCCGGCGGGGTCCTTCGCCTGCCTGCCGGCAGGCAGGGATAGAAATCGGCCAGCTCCTTCTCCGCCTGCTGCTTGATCTCCGCCCCGACGCGGCGCAGCTCCTGGGCGAGCTTCGGCCCGTGGCGCGGGATGTCCTCGAGCATCACCTTGAGGATGAGGCAGGCGACAGGATTCAGATCGCTTGCGAACGCCTCGCACCCGAGCCGCAGCGCCTCGAGCGGGATCGAGCCCCCGCCTGCGAACGGGTCCACGACCAGCGGCGGCTCGTACGCCGCCTGCCTGCCGGAGCCCGGCGCAGGCAGGTGCGCGGCCTTCACCAGCGCGCGACTTACCTCTAAGTAGTTGCGGTTCGCGGCGAGGTCCCAGTTCGCGAAGTCTGCGATGAACTTGAGCAGCGCCTTGCGCAGGTCCTCATCCGTCGGCCCGACCTTGCCCTGGACCTGTGGCAGCAGCTCCCGCGCCTGTTCCTTGAACGCTTCCGGGCACAACGGATCACACGGGTCCGGCCACAGCAGCGCGAGCAGCACCGCCCGGCTCGACGCCAGCGGCCGGCGCGCCCACCACAGGTGCAGCGTGCTCGGATGCCCGTGCCGGATCGACTTCTCCCGCGCCGCATGCCGCGACACCTCGGCAATCGGAAAATCCACCTCCGCCAGCCGCTTGCAGTCCTTCGGAATCATGCCGCGCCTTCGATGAGTCGCTTCAGACAGCGCAACGCCCGCTTCAAGCTGTCCGCCCTGCCGGCCGCCACGTCCGGCCGCCAATCCCTCGAAGCAAACTCGATGAGCCGGGACGAGTAAGCAGGTCCGACCTGCCGGCCGCTTCCAGGCCGAGGTACCATGTCTTCTCGGATGTCCCTGCGGCGCGAGGCTCGCGCCAGGTTGACCATGGTGGTCTTTGGATCGTCCAGGGCTTCAGGATCAGGGGGAAGCTTCCTGCGCGCCACACCAAGGAATTGCGCGAGGCGTTCGCGATCGGCAAGGAGCCAGGCTTCGACCTCGCGCACGGCGACGCGAAAGCAGAGATATGGCGCCGGCTGAGGCAGCCATGCGATGCGTAGCGGAGGCGCGCAGTCATGATCGCGGTCGAGGTCCACGAGGACGATCCAGGGCATCCGTTGCGCGGCGTTATTGTAGCTGGCGATCTTTTGCCGCAGGAACGATTTGCCCTGCCTGCCGTACACGTCTCCGGGCGTGGCGTCTGCGTGGGCGATGAGCTTACGCACCACCGCTTCGTCCACGATTCCCTCTACCGCCGCTGAGATCACGGTGCCGCCCGCCATCTTCACGAATCCCCGAACAAGGTCAGTTGGTCTGCGTGCGCGGGGCGAGTTTTGGGTATGACGGCATCGGCGAGTGTCATCCCACCTTGAAGAAGGTCGCGGATCTCCTGGAAGGCGCCGGCAGGCGCCATCTCGGTGCCTTCGCTACCCGGGCGCAGCAGCAGCACCTCGTCGAGCCCGATGCCCTCATCGCGAAGCAGATCGGGCGAATGGGTGCTGAGGATGATCTGCCTTCCCGTCCGGCGCTGGACGCGGGCGAACATCTGCGGCAGGTATCGCACGATCTCGGAATGAAGCGACAGCTCCGGTTCCTCGAGCAGGAGCGGCCCGCCACCCTCCATCGCCACCCACAACAGTCCCATGAGACGCAGGGTGCCGTCGGAAAACTGATCCTCGGTCTGCCACGCGCCTTGCGGGCGCCAGTGCTCGTATTTCCCACGCAGGTGTGGGGCGCCGCGATCATCCCGCGTCATCTCGATCTCTGCGAGCTGGGGAACGGCCACGCCCAGCGCGTTGCGGAGCCGATTCAGGCGGGCGACACGCGTTCTTTCCTGGGTCTTGGCGATCTGCTCGAGAAAATCGCCACCGAAGGGATCGTTTGAACGTCCGACCGAGCGGTCCGGCTCGCGGACGAGCTGCGGGACGATGTGCAGATACCGCACCGACTCGAAGAAGGACGCGAGATCCCGAAAGGAACGGTTGACGTTGACCTGCTCGATGTGCGTCTGCGTCAATCGCGCCGGGTCCTGCTTGTCATCATCGTTCGGACGCTCCAGCAGCGTCTGCCCGTTTCGAACCACCCTTTCTTTGCGGATGCGCGCCCGGCGCTGCGCGTCCTGATTGAAGGCGAGTTCGTACTCCCATCGGATTGCCGTCTGGGGCGGCTCAACGACGACGCGAAGCTCGATGTCGGGATAGCGGCGCGCGGCGAGACACCGGATGGCGCTCACACCGCCGCGGCGACGGATCGCCTCCTGAAAGCCTCCGCCCGGCGAGGCCAGATCCCGCAGGAAGCGGAAGACGTCCAGCACATTAGATTTTCCGGCGGCGTTCGGTCCAACGAGGAAGACGCGGTTCTGGAGATCGACTTTGATCTGCGCGAAGTTCTTCCAGTTCTGCAGCCGGAGGCTTGAGAATCTTAGCGACTCGGTCTTTTCACTCATCGGGTCATTCCTTCCGCCGGTTGTTTTCTGTCTGCAGATCGGTACACAGTAGATGCAGCCTACTCGAATCCTCGCTGAATGGACTTCTCCTGCTCGGCGAGGCGCTTACATTCCCTGGGAATACTCGCTTGTCGCCCAGCGTAAAGCTATGCTGCCCTGTAATTGTATCTTGACGCGGACTAGGCCGTAAGCATAATTTACGAGATGAGCGGTAAGTCCGTTGTAGGTTCCTCCAGTGTTTCCATCCATAGGTTGGCTAAGCTGGAGGGGTCCAAGCCTGCACGGCGCGCTCTTTTTGTTTTTGCCACATTCAGTGTGACGCGATGATCGACACCCAATTCGGCAGGAATCGTCATGATTTCTGCCTCGTTCTTCCCTTCTCCAAAACCGCCAGCCCTGCCTCTGTTATTACCCATTTCGTTACCCAATTCATTCGACATTACCCAATTGCCACTTGGCGGTTTTTTGCCATCGGGCGTTCTGGCCGCGTCCAAGACATTCAATCTGATTTGTAGCCCGCACATTTTTCAGGATACGCCGGATCAAATCCACGCTGACATTCGGATGTCGGTGTTGAAGATCGGCTACGCTGAAAGGTCCGAGCGTCCTGTCGATCGCTTGAAGAATGAGGCGTGTTTTCTCCCCCTTGGGACTCCGGAGTTGACCGATGCGCTGTTCGAATTCCCGATACGCCATCTTGACGATGGAAAGAATGTAATTGATATACGGCCAGGTGTCGTGTGTGCCCTCGTGTCAGGCGGTGGAGTGTCAATGTGGTGGCTTCCGATACGGGCAGTTTCGCGCCCTGCTCATGAATCATTGTCAGAGCTTGCCGGTATCCCCGAACTTCCTCTTCATCACGATCCCGCAGGAGCGACTTGCCGAAGACGATGGTGGCGATTCGTGATTGATCAACTTCAACGCCCTCGATCCGGTTCGACGATACGGCGCTTTCAATAAGCGCGTGCTCCCGGAGCGCCTTGAGGCGCTGTGGCGACTGGCGGGTAAACAATTCCTGCTTTCCTCGTGCTTCACCGAGGTCAGCGAGATGCCAGGATGTAGCAGCGGGTACAGATTCGAACTTCCGGGAAAAGCGCCGCAGAGTCATCATGGCGTTTCCCCTCCATATGACGCGCTATCCTCCTTGACCAACATTGGCCTCGTCATCGCGTCTACGCTTAGGTAGTAGTGCGCGACCTTCGTGACCTCGTGCCAGTCGAGGCGGGCGGGGTCGCAGATCGGTTCCTGGAGTCGCGGCGCATTGTCGCAGTCGGTGACGACGTAGAGCCAGAAACAGTCGGGACGGTCTTCTGCCACGCGTCGCTCGTTGGGCGTAAGCAGGATCGTGCCGGTCGCTGCGCCAAGCCCCTTGACCTCGATGAGCCGCAGCTCTCCGGAAGCCAAGTCGAGGCTCGTGACGTCGTAGCCCAGATTCTTCTCGGAGACGTCGTAGACCTGCCGGCCCTGCGCCCGCTCGTGCTCCATCACCACGCGCATCGCGACGGCCTCGGTCTCGAAGTTCGGCTTGAGACGCCGCACCTCTGGCGCCTCTTGCTCAGGGTGGGGCAGCACAAGGACGCTCGCGAGCCGCTCCACAGCCTGAAGCGTGAGTGCCCGTTGGCGATCGAGGTCGGTCCTGCGATGATCGCGGCGGGCGAGCAGCTCTGCGTGGCGCGTCTCGGCCTGTGCGAGCCGTCCCTCCGCCCCGGCGACCTTCTGGTCCACCTCGGCCACCGCGCGGCCAATCTCCTCGTCCGCTCGCTGGAGCAGCTCGGTGAGCGAGAGCTCCACGTGCGTGCTGACCCGCTCGACCTCGGCCAGGCGGTCCCTGCGTGTCTCCTCGAGGAACGGTGCGAGTACGTACTCGTGCAGCCAGGTCGTCGCCTCGGGAAGGATCACAACCGCGGGCGTCTCGGCCGGCGCCCCGCCTGCCGGCAGGCAGGGGTCCGCAGGCACAAAGTTGCCGAGCAGGCCGGGCTCCTGGAGTCGAGGTTCACCGTCCTCGGAGATCTCCACGGCGAACAGTCGCTCATGGATGACCTGGCCGAGTCCATCCACCACACGCGCCCGGTAGAAGTCGATGCGCGCCGGGTGCTCGTGCTGAAGCGAGTAGAAAGTCGCGCCCTTACCGAGGACGTCAAGCGCCTGCGCGTGGGTGTGTCGCCGGATCGCTTCGAACAACGGATGGCCGGGCGTAACCCACTCCAGTTTGTTCGTCTCCGCCGCCTCGCGGTCGGTCGAACAGCGCGGATAACGGTCCGCAAGGGCCGGGAGCTTCCAGTCCGGATCTTTCTCATAGCGGCGGAGGACCGAGGGCGTCCGCGCCGGCTCGAAGGTGTACGGCAAGCTCGGGAACGTCTTGAGCGTGAGCGGCACAAACTCAGCCGCCTCGCGCAGGAAGCGTGCAATCGTCTCCGGCACCACGCGTCGCTCCTGCGCCAGCGCCCGCCGCTCGATCAGCATCTCCAGATTGAGCTTTTTGCTTGCCAGTCCCTCCAGGGCATTCCGGCAGATCGCACGGAATTGCCCCTCGTCCACGCCGCGGAGCAGGCGCTCCTCGAGGTCGGCGTCGCCGAGGCGCCCGGCATAGTAGTCGCGCAATACGCGCTCGACGTGGGCCGCGGGCAGGACCTCGCCGACCACGTTGAACACCGCGTCGTCGTCCAGGGCATCCCGGATCTCCTGCAGTTTCTCGAGCAACCGCTGTAAGACGCGGCCTTCAATGGTGTTGGTGGCCACAAAGTTGAAGATCAGGCAGTCCTTTCGCTGGCCGTAGCGATGGATGCGGCCCATCCGCTGCTCGAGGCGGTTCGGATTCCACGGGATGTCGTAGTTGAAGAGGATGTTGCAGACCTGGAGGTTGATCCCCTCACCCGCCGCCTCGGTGGCGACCAGGATCTGGATCACGCCTTCGCGGAACTGCTGCTCGGCGTGCAGGCGCGTCCCCGGCTCGTCGCGCGAGCCGGACTTCATGCCGCCATGAATGCAGCCGACGCGAAAGCCCCAGGACCTTAGCCGATTCAGCAGATAATCCAGTGTGTCCTTAAACTCGGTGAAGAGCAGCAGGCGCTGGTCGGGGTTGTCGAAGAAGCCCTGCTCGTGGAGCAGATGTTTCAGTTTCGAGAGCTTGGCCTCGACGCCGGCATGCTCGACGGCCTGGGCCTGTGCCGAGAGTCGCCGCAGCTCCTGCACCTCCTCGCGCACCTGCTCGGCGCTTCCGGCCAGCGTGATCGCCTCAAGGAGCGTTTCGAGCCGGTCGCGCTCGACCTCCTCCATCTCTTCCAGCTCTTCCGGATCGGGAAGATCGGGCGGCGCCTGGCGGGCCAGCTCCTGGGCGCGCTTGATCCCCTCCTCGAGACGGCGCGCCCGGTTGTCCAGCGAATGCCGCATGGCGTAGGTGCTGGAGGCCAGCCGTCGCTGGTAGAGGGACATCAGGAAGCCGATCGCGCGGGCGCGCGGGTCTTCTCCTTCGGCGGCGGCCCGCGCGCTTTCGCGTTTCACGAAGCGCGTCACGTCGCGATAGAGGTCGAACTCTGCCCCGTCGATGTGAAAGTCGACCGTGTGGGGGATGCGCTTCGTAAAGATCTTCTCGGCGGCCCAGGTGCCGTCCGCGCGCCGCTGGGGAAAGTAGACCATCGCCTCCTTGGTGCGGCGAAGGTAGAAGGGCGCCCGGCGGCGGTCCATCGCCTCGCGGATCGACCGCACGTCGGCGTAGGCGTCGGTATCAAGAAGCTGCAGGAACAGGCTGAAGTTCTGAGGATCGCCCTTGTGGGGGGTCGCCGTAAGCAGGAGTATGTGGTCCGAGATGTCGCGCAGCAGCTCCCCGAGCCGGTAGCGCAGGCTCTTGTGCGACTCGTCCGCGGCGGACATGCGGTGCGCCTCGTCCACGATGACCAGATCCCAGCGGACCTGGCGCAGCCCTGGCAGGATGTCCTGGCGCTTGGCCAGATCGAGGGACGTGATGATCCGGTTCCGCTCCAGCCACTGGTTCACGCCGAACTGGTCGCGGATGTCCTGGCCCTTGAGCACGAGAAACTTCGTGTCGAACTTCTCCTTGAGCTCGCGCTGCCATTGGAAGGCGAGGTTGGCCGGGCAGACGATCAGGATACGTTCGGCGAGGCCGCGCAGCTCGAGTTCGCGGATGAGCAGGCCTGCCATGATGGTCTTCCCAGCCCCGGCGTCGTCGGCCAGGAGGAACCGCACGCGCGCGAGCTTGAGCAGGTAGTCGTAGACCGCCTCGAGTTGGTGCGGGAGCGGATCGACGCGCGAGATCGAGAGCCCGAAGTACGGATCAAACTCGTAGGCGATGCCCAGGGCGTAGGCCTGCAAGCCGAGGCGCAGGAGGCGCCCGTCGCCGTCAAAGGAGTGCCGCGCGTCAAGGACCGTGAGGCGCTTGAACTCGTCGGCAGTCAGTGTCACCTTGCGGAAGCGCTCGGAGTGCGTGCCGACCAGCCCCACCACCCAGCTCGCAGGGCCATTGGCCTGCACGGTCTCCACCCGCATCGGCTCGTTGAAGAGCGGGCCGGTCAGGATCTGACCTGCGCTGATGGGGGGTATGCCGGTCACTGTAACGCACGATTCAAGGCAGCGTCACCATAGTCACTGCGTTGCCGCCTAGTGTAGTATCCCCAACACTTCTTTACATTGACTCCAAGGTCGTCATTCCCGCGAAAGCGGGAATCCAGCGCGGAAAGACTGGATTCCGGGTCAAGCCCGAAATGACAATCAGAGTAAAGAGACTTCTGAGACGCTACACTAGCACTCGCTGAAGCCGCAGGAGTAGCACTTCTGGCAGCCTTCCTCGTAGACGAGGGTGGCCGAGCCACAGTCGGGGCACATATCGCCTGCTTTCTGGGTCGCCTTGCCGAGAGCCGCCTGCATCTCCTGAACGCCGGGCTCGGTGAGGCCGATATGCTCGGCCAGGACCTGGGCGATGGCATCCGGCAGCGACCGGACCCGATCCTTGCCGAAACCCATCTGTCGCCGTCCACCGATGCCGGAGAGTTGGTTGACGATCTGCTCGACCCGCTCCCGTGGCGACATCGGTGACGGCAGCCTCAGGACTAACGAGATGAGACGGCCGATCGCCTCGGACACTGCAGAGGTGTCGCTCCCGGCCTTCCCCACGCTGGCGAACACCTCGAACGGCTCGCCCTCGCCATTCTGGTTCACGGTGATGAAGGCCGTCCCAAGCGGCGTCTCCGCCCTGTACGTGACGCCCTTCATGGTCCGCGGCCTCGGCTTGACCTTCAGTCTTTCCTCCAGACCCATCGCCCCGGTGGCAAGGCTGGCTTGTAAAGCTTCCTTCTCCTCAGCTGCCTCGGCTTTGCTCAGCGCAGGCTGAGCGCCCGTGCCTATGTGCAAGACCTGCGTGTCCTTACAGCCGTCGCGGAAGACCGTGATCCCAAGGCAGCCCAGCTCATATGCCATCATATAGGCCTTGGCGATATCCTCAGGCGTCGCCGAGTTGGGCAGGTTGATCGTCTTGGAGACACCGTTGTCAGTCTGCTGCTGGAACGCCGCCTGCATTCTCACGTGCCAGGCAGGCTCAATCTCGTGGGCCGTCACGAAGACCTGCTGAACGTCTTCCGGTACGCCTTCAAGCCCGCGAACCGTGCCTCGCTCAGCCACGCGCCGCATCAGCTCTTCGCTGTAGAAGCCGCGCCGCTTCGCGATCTCCTCAAAGATCGGGTTGACGAAGGTCAGGTGCCGGTCGCCGACGATGTGCCTGAACGCGACGGCGAAGATCGGCTCAATCCCGGATGAGCAGCCGACGATGATGCTGATGGTCCCGGTGGGCGCAATGGTCGTGACGGTGGAGTTGCGGAGCGGCCTCTTACCCTTGTAAATGCTCCGTCCCCAACGCGGAAACGGCCCCCGCGCCTCCGCCAGTTTCTCGGAGGCGTCGTGGCCGATTCGACGGATAAAACCCATAATCTCCGCACCCAGCGTGACCGCCTCATTGCTATCGTATGGTATGCCAAGCTCAAGCAGCAGATCGGCCCACCCCATGACGCCAAGACCGATCCGCCGGTTGTTTCTAACCTCCTCGATGATGTCTTGAAGCGGATAGGGATTCACGTCGATAACGTCGTCAAGAAAGCGAACCGCCGTTCGTACGACCTGTTCCAGTCCAACCCAATCGATTCGCTCCGTCACCAGGGTGTTCACTGGAATTGAGGCGAGGTAAAATCTGGTCAGATTGATCGAGCCCAGATTGCAGGCATCATTAGGCCCAAGCGGCTGCTCCCCACAGGGGTTGGTGGCTTCGATCAGCTCATCCTGCGGGATCGGATTGGCCGGGCTCGCATTGATTCGATCAATGAACACCATTCCTGGATCGCCAGTCCGCCAAGCCGCCTGAACGATCCGCTGAAAGACCTCTCGAGCCTGAAGATGGCCGGTCACGAGCTTGGTGTGAGGATCGACCAGATCATAGACTTCGTCCTTCGCCAGGGCGTCCATGAAGGTTTCGGTGGCAGCCACCGAGATATTAAAGTTAGTAATGCCACCGTCCAGCTTGCAGTCGATAAACTCCAGGATGTCAGGGTGATCCACCTTAAGAATCCCCATGTTGGCGCCTCGCCTGGTGCCACCCTGCTTGACGGCTTCAGTGGCGGCATTGAAGACTCGAAGAAAGCTGATCGGGCCGCTGGCCTTGCCGCCTGTCGACCTGACCAGCGTATCCTTCGGCCTGAGACGCGAGAAGGCAAAGCCGGTCCCGCCACCCGACTGGTGGATAATCGCCGCCCTCTTGACCGCCTCGAAGATCCCCTCCATGGAGTCATCGACCGGAAGCACAAAACAGGCCGAATACTGCAGCCCATTGTCTTTGCCGGCATTCATCATCGTGGGCGAGTTAGGAAGAAACTTTCCTTCAACCATCATCTCGTAAAACGACTCTGCGACCTGGCGAGCCTCCGCCTCAGTTCTACCCCACTGCGCTTCGGCCTTGGCGATGGCCACCGCCACCCGCCAGCACATTTCCTCCGGTGTCTCTTTGATACCTGTCGCGTCCCTCACCAGGTAACGCTCCCTCAGAACGCGGAGAGCCGACTCACTCCACTGTCCATCCTTCACCGGCCGGGCTCCAAACGCCTGGGTCGTGTCTACTCCCTGTTCTATCCCGTGAAACGTTGACTCGCTTGCCTTACCAAGCATTGTGTCCTCCTCTACCTGGGATAATTGATATAATACGGATTTACTACGATCCCGAGCACCCGATCTTATACGCCTGAATACGCTATCTATCGCCAACTTTTCAGATCGATGTCGATTCTCATAGAACACTATATCTTGTATAGCTATATTTTAATTACTACGATATATTGTGCGTGTCAAGAATAAAATGCGTTAATCGGCTGGATATTTCCCGTTGGTGTAGGCGAGACCGAGACAACGATGGGAGCGTATTCACTTGCAGAGATACGGAGACCTATACCCTAACCATCACTTTCCGGATGTAGCCTCAGAACCTTGCGGAAGGCCTCTGCGTCGTAAGAGCCACACCACCGTCAGGCCCATCGCCGATACCACTGCCAGGAGCACAACCCAAAGGTTTCGTTGCAGATAGAGCTTGACAAGATACAAGAGGTAGATATCGTTATTGGCCTCCTGCCATGCCCGCTTATATTCCACAGCGGCCGCATCGTCGTGTCCCTCCGCCTGAAGCGCCCGCGCTAACCCGAACCGAGCGAAGGTATAGTGCGGCTGCGCGCGCAACGCCCGCTCAAACTCTTCAACCGCCACCGTATACTCCTTCCGCCGGAGCCGCGCCCACCCGATCTTCGCCCGTCCCGCCGGGTCGTCCGGACTCAGGATTGAAGCCTCTGTCAAGATCTTCAGCGCCTCATCCATCATCCCCTTCCGGTAGTAGACCCATCCCATATCGTACAGGTAGCGCGGATTATCCGGCTCCGCCGATAACGCGAGTTGATACTCCTCTATCGCTCTGTCGTAGTCACGTCCTGCCTCCGCATACAGACCGGCCAGGCCGGCATGAGCGCGCCCATAGGCAGGATCGAGCGTAAGGGCTCGACGGAAGGCCTCGCGGGCCTTCTCGCTCTGCTGTAATTCCGATGAGAGCCATCCGAGATTCGTCCATGCATCGACATCTGCAGGCTGGATCTGCACCGCTCTATGAAGTGCGGTTATGGCGTCGGCCCAACGCCCTTGCCCGGCATACAGAACACCGAGCAGATTCCAGGATACGAAGTCGGTGCCGTCCTGATCAGCCTGCTGCCTGAGCTCCATAAGGATCTGATCGCTGGTCCGTCCACGATACGCCTCCTTGAGCCTCACATAGACAACGGCGCGAGCAGGGTCAAGTCGAAGGGTGGACCGGAATGCCTCAATCGCCTCCGCCATCCGTCCCTCCTGCTGCAGACGTACGCCAAGTCGGTACGCCTGGTCGGCCTCACCGGATCGAGCCGGCGTCAGTTCAGCTCCCCAGGCGCGTCCAACCAGGAGCAAGCTAATTACGAGAGTATGCATCGACCATTGCATCAATCGCCTCTCACTCTCACCTTATTTCTCGTTCTCAGAACCTATCCAGGAAAGCATCAGATCCCCCACGGAACCTTTCGAACAAAAGACTTGCCATCACGAGTAGTGGTGCTAGAATCTCGACTGAAAGGAGGTTCTGTATGGACAATGTATTGGCCATTGCGACCCAGCCGGACAACATCCCGATCATCGGCATGCTCATCCTGATCCTGGTCTGCCTTGGATCAGCGATGAAACAAGCATTCCGCCATGACCGCTTGATCAAAAAGGGCCAGAAAGATCGAATCTTCGAAGAGATGTACAGATAGGAACTTTCTATCTGTTCGCTTGATCCCCTGAATGGGGCCTTGAAGAGCGAGGCGCATGTTCATTCTGGTGACGATTGCGATCCTGCTCGGTTTGGGCCTGATCCTCTTACTCAATCGTTCTTCGTCGCCGGTCGCCGTCGAAAAGGCCTACTACCAACCCAGGGGCGTCGAGCAACAACAGTTGGAACAACTCACGTCCGAACAGTTCGAGCGCCTCTGTTATCGCCTCGTGGAGCAGATGGGTTTGTCCATCACCGGCTGCCACCGCAACAGACAGGGGGAGATCGATGTTGCTGCCGTCAACTCCCAACCAATTACCGGCGGCAGCTATATTATTCGCTGCATCCTGACCCCGCCTGAGACACCGATCCACTCCACCCAGATCATTGCTCTGAGCCATACGGTGCTTGCCGAAAGGGCATTGAAAGGTATCCTCATCACAACGGGCTTCTTCTCCGAAGAGGTTGCCAAACTTATCGCAGGGCCACCCATCGAACTCATTAACGGCCAGCGCCTTCGACAGATCATGCGCGAACACAGGATCTCTTTGGGCTAGACTAGAACGAGGAGGCAAAACCGACGCTGCGAATCATAGCAACGCCGGAAACCTAGCGCAAGCGCTGATTGCTTTCTTTCCGGGTCTCAGGGCAATCCCCGAATTACGTAGCACAAGGACCGGAAAAGCTTGGAGAGATGAATGAGGTACCGTCTTACTCCATTTTACAGATTTCACCCGATTGAAAGCTATGTGTGAAGTGTGGTGATGATGATACCCTCTGTGGAGGCACAGGTAGGCGCAGTACACTATATTATATGAAAGGAGGGGCGCAAATGCTGACGGAGTTCAAAGAGTTCGCAATGCGCGGGAATGTCCTTGACATGGCTATCGGGATCGTTATCGGCACCGCCTTCAGCAAGATCGTCAGTTCTTTTGTGAACGATATCCTCATGCCCCCCGTTGGTCGGTTAGTCGGCAAAGTCGATTTTTCCGGCTTATTTGTCGATCTTTCCGGTGGCGCCTACCCCACGCTCGCCGCAGCCAAGGCTGCAGGTGCGGCCACCATCAATTACGGGGTGTTTCTCAACACCGTACTGGATTTCCTAATCGTGGCCTTTGCGATCTTCCTGCTGATCAGGCAGGTGAATCGCATGGTACGGAAACCCGAAGCTGCTCCGGTCGAACCGAGCACAAAAGCGTGCCCTCACTGTCTGTCGAGCATCCACCTGAAGGCTACGCGCTGCGCCTACTGCACATCGGTGATCTAAAGAGAGCGTGGCGGTCTTAACCTAGTCGGCCTGTCGTTGAGCCAATAATTCGTGCCCAGACGACTTGGTCAGGGATTAGGAAGTGAAGTAAGGATGACAACGGCGAATCACAACAACGAGGGAAAGCCTACACTATGAGTATGACGATGTCGCCGACAGATCTCGTAATCGACCTTACCATCCGTTACGGATTCAAGGTCCTCGGGGCCATGGTTATCCTTGCAGGCGGTCTGCTCGTGGCCCGATGGATCGGGAACATCGTCCATTCATGGATTGCGCATCAGCAGATTGAGCCTCCGATCAGAATTTTGATCGTCCGCCTTATCCGGATGGCGGTGGTCCTCCTGACGTTCGTCGTAGTGATTGATAACCTCGGGGTTCAGATCACACCGTTCCTCGCCGGCATCGGGGTGGCCGGGGTCGGTATCGGGCTGGCGCTGCAGGGCGTCCTGAGTAACGTGGTCGCGGGCCTGACGATCATCTTTACAAAACCGTATCGTGTCGGCGAGTACATCGAGCTGGCTGGGGAGCAGGGTGAGGTTCACATGATCGATCTCTTTTCGACGACACTCGTTCATCCGGACCTCTCGAAGATCGTCATTCCCAACCGCAAGATCGTTGGGGAGATCCTGCACAACTTCGGGACCATGCGTCAACTGAACCTGAAGGTGGGGGTAGCGTATGGTACCAACCTGGATCACACACTGGGCATCGTGCGCCAGGTATTGGAGAACAGCGCATATGTGCTGAAGGAGCCGACCTCCCTCGTCGGCATCACTTTGCTTGACGACTCAGCCATCATTATCTCGATTCGCCCGTGGGTCAAAGTCAACGAATATGACACGGCCCAGGCCGAGCTCTATCAAGCCATTGTTGAGCGGTTCCAGGCCGGTCGCATCGCCATTCCGTTTCCGCAACGGGAGGTGCGTTTGGTGTCCGAGCAATGAGACCTTTAGTATTATCGTCGTTGAGCCGACTGATGCCCATGCATCGTATCCGGAAACTGCTCATCTGGTTTGGCGCGGTCTTCGTCGCCGTGACGGTCTTTGCGTTTTTTGGCCTCCCTCCCCTTATGCGATCGTATCTGATACGAACACTTTCGGACACGCTTCACCGCGAGGTGACGATCCAACAGATCAGGATCAATCCGCTCACGCTATCACTGACCGTCAGAGGCGTCATGGTTAAGGAGCGTGGGACACCCGAAACGTTCGCGTCGTTTGATCAGCTCTTCATTAATCTCCAAAGCTTTTCTGTGTTCCGCTGGGCTCTGATTCTGAAGGAGGTGAGGCTCGATCGGCCCTACATCCGGATCGTCCGCCATCAGGACGGCTCCTACAACTTCTCCGATCTTCTGGCGGGGGGTGGCTCGGGCCAGGGTGGCGGAGCAGCCCCCAGCAGGTTCTCATTCAATAATATTCGGATCGTGGACGGCAGCATGGACCTCCTGGATCAGCCTAAGCAGACAAGTCACACCGTCAGGGATATGAACATCGCCATCCCATTTATCTCGAATTACCCCTACTATATCGAGACATCGGTCGAGCCCAGAATATCGGCAACGATCAACGGCAGTCAGTATGTCCTTGAAGGCAAGACAAAACCGTTTGCCTCGTCCCGGCAGACCGCGTTCGATATCGAGATCACCGATCTCGATATTCCCCACTATCTTGCCTATCTGCCGCTGAAAACCAACTTCGCGATCCGTTCAGGAAAGCTGACCGTCAAGGCGCAACTCTCTTTTGTTCAACATCCACAACCAGCGTTGACAGTAGAAGGCCACGTCGCCTTGCGCCAGCTTTCCGTCAGCGACGCGCAGGATCGGTTACTCCTGACGCTTCCGCTTCTGGATCTCTCGCTCGCACCCACAGAACCGCTTGCCGGGCTGTTCCACGCAGCATCCGTGACGCTGGAATCGCCTGAACTGTTCATCAGGCGCGATAGGGCCGGGATGACGAACCTTCAGACCCTCTTCCCCCGGAATGCTGATACCCCAACTGATGCCAAGGCCCAAGACAACTCTACCCCTATCATCATAGACATTGATGGGATACGGCTGATCAAGGGGATGCTCTCCTTTTCAGATGCGGCCACGGCGATTCCATTCACAACGGTGTTGAACCCTGTCGAACTGCGCGTGGAGCATTTCAGCACCAGGGGTCGAACGCCGGCGACCTTTGCCTTACAGGTCAAAACGGAGGTCGGTGAAGAGGTCGCGCTCAATGGCGATCTCTCCCTCGATCCTCTCACAGTGAAAGGGCAAGCATCCCTTCAGTCCATCGCACTGAAAAAATACTCGCCGTATTATGCCGACAGACTGTTGTTCGACGTGCAGGCGGGAACCCTCGGACTTTCTACTCAGTATGTATACAAGTCAGGTGACACCGCGGATGCCGGAGTCAATCTTTCGGATCTTTCCGTCTCCATCGCCTCACTGAAACTCAAAAAGCGGGATGAGACAGAAGCATTCGCGGTGATTCCCTTTATTGGCGTTAAGAAGACACGTCTGGATCAGCCGACACGGGAACTTGTGATCGGCGAGTTCTCGACGACCAAGGGCTCACTCGCACTCAGGCGGAACCCTGAAGGTCAATTCAATATCCAGACCCTATTTACACCATCTCCTGCTCAGAATTCGGCGACGACCCAACCCAACATCACCTCTACTGAAAGACCCTGGCTGGTTACGGTCGAGAAGGTGATGGCCGAAAAGTATGCGATCAAACTTGAGGATCAATCGCCTGTCGAGCCGGCCAGCCTCGTCGCCGAGGATATCAGCTTGAGGGCAAACGCCCTGACGACCAGGAAAGGTCGTCAGGGTACGACCGCTGTCTCTTTCCGTTTGAATAAGGGGGGGACCATCATGGTCAAAGGGCCCGTCGGCATCACCCCGCTGTCCGCGCGATTGACCGTAAGTCTCAAAGATATCGATCTTCGCCCTCTTCAACCCTATTTCACTGATCGCGTTAAGATCCACGTCACACAGGGCGCCGTATCAACCGAGGGTTATCTGTCAGTGACTCACCAGGATGGAACGGGCTTGCAGGCTGTCTACAAGGGGGACGTATCGTTGACGCAGTTCGGATCGGTTGACAAGGCTCATGCGCAGGATTTTCTGGCCTGGCAGTCCCTCGCGTTCGGCGACCTCAATGTAGGCTATAATCCGACGTACGTCCATATCGGTAAGGTCGCGCTGACCGACTTCTACGCCCGCCTGATCGTGTATCCCGATGGCTCCGTCAACCTCGCGCAGATCATGGAAAAGGGGACGCGCGAGGCAAAGCCGTCTCTCCCGAATACATCGCCGACCACGCCGCAGCCCGCCCCAGCCCAAGTCTCCGGTAAGACCGGCGCTGACGTTCAAATCCAGACGGTCACCCTCCAGGGGGGACGCATTAACTTTTCAGATACTTCGCTGAAACCGGCCTACTCCATGGACCTGACAGAAATCGGTGGGAGGGTATCCGGACTGTCGTCCGGTGAAACCACCCTCGCGGATGTCGAGTTACGTGGCAAAGTCAATCAGTTCGCCCCCCTCGAAATCGTAGGAAAGATCAACCCGCTGCGCGAGGACCTCTTCGTAGACCTGAAAGCCAGGTTCAAGGACATGGACCTCAGCTCGATGACCCCCTACTCCGGAAAATATATCGGCTACACGATCGAGAAGGGCAAACTCTCCTTCGATGTGAATTATCAGATCGCCAAGCGGAGACTCGATGCAAAAAATAATCTATTCCTGGACCAGATGACGCTTGGGGAGAAGGTGGAGAGTCCTACCGCCACAAACTTGCCAGTTAGATTGGCCATCGCCCTCCTCAAGGACAGAAAAGGAGAGATCCATCTCGACCTCCCGGTGACCGGCAGCCTTGATGACCCTGAATTCAGCGTCTGGAAGGTTGTTATTAAGATCCTTATTAATCTCATCTCAAAGGCGGCAACGGCCCCATTTACCCTGCTTGGGGCGCTTCTCGGGGGTGGAGAGGAACTGGGGTATCTCGAGTACGAGCCTGGGAGCGCTGCCGTGGCCGATGCGAACGTCAAAAAGATTGAGATGCTGATCAAGGCACTGTATGAGCGGCCATCGCTGAAGCTCGAGATCGAAGGCCATGTTGATCTTGAGAAGGACAAAGAGGGGTTGCGGCAGCACCAGTTCATGGGGAAGCTGAAGGTCCAGAAATTCAATCAGCGCCTCAAGCAAGGACAGCCGTCGATCCCGGTCGATGAACTGAACATCGAATCCGCTGAGTACGAGCGGTACCTGACACTGGCCTACAAAGCTGAAACATTTCCTAAGCCACGCAACCTCTTGGGATTTGCGAAGGATCTACCGGTTCCTGAAATGGAAAAGCTGATACTGACCCACATCCAGATCAAGGACGATGATCTGCGACTGCTGGCCTCTCAGCGCGCCTTAAAGGTTAAGGACGCCATCCTGCGATCGAACAAGGTTGAGCCGGAACGGCTGTTCATCGTCGAACCCAAGTCGCTGGCGCCTGAGAAACGCAACGCACTGAAGCAGAGCCGCGTTGATTTTAGAATCCGCTAGACAGGATTAACATTGACACCGCCCCAGGCGAATGTTAGAAACCCTTACGTAGGTCATGAGGCGCATGTCTGTCACAATGTGGTGAGTCTGATCGAGGTGAGTGAGATATGTTCCTGGACTGGCTTCCCGAGAATATCTCAACCTTTGGAGGGGAGATTGACTCAATCCTCCGGCTTATCTTTTACATCACGCTGCCTTGGTTCATCGTGACCATAGGAGCGCTGCTCGGCTTTGTGCTGTTGTTCCGCCGCCGTGATGGAAAACGGGCTGCCTATATTACCGGCGACGGGCTTTCAGGGGCCGCATGGTTGCTTATCCCGACCGCGCTCGTCCTCATGCTCGACCTGTGGATCGATTTTCGTGGAGGCGATGCCTGGGCGAAAGTCAAGCTCCACGTGCCACCGAGCGAGATCCAGGTGCAGGTGACCGGAAAGCAGTTCAACTGGGAGATCCTCTATCCAGGACCGGACGGCCAGTTCGGAACGGCAGATGATCTGCAGATCGACAACGAGCTGCACGTTGCAGTCAACAGGGTCGTCGGTGTCACACTCAAGTCAAAGGATGTCATCCATAGCTTGTACCTGCCAAATGTGCGCCTGCAACAGAATGTGATACCCGGACGCGAGTTTCATGCCTGGTTCCAGGCCACAAAGCCCGGTGTCTTCGAGATCCCCTGCGCGGAGCTCTGCGGATTCGGCCACTCTGGAATGATCGGACATCTGATCGTCCACACGGCTGAGGAGTACGACAAGTGGGTGAAGGAGCAGTGGCCTTCCGCCACAGGAGATGAAATATCACGTCACACCTTGTCAAGGAAATAGATCAACCATGAGTCATCGCGCACGATCAGACTCCATTCCCTCGTCTGTGGCCCGTAGCGCGCATGAGGAGCTTGGCTTTTGGCGGACCTACATCTTCTCGACCGACCACAAAACGATCGCCAAACAGTATCTCAGCCTCGGCCTCTTTATGGCGCTTGTGGGGGGCTATCTGGTCTATGTGATGCGCTGGCAGCTCGCCTTCCCCGACACATCCATCCCTGGATTCGGATTCGTGGGGCCGGAGACGTACAACGCCCTCGTCACGAACCACGGTACGATTATGGTGTTCTTTGTGGCGATGCCGATCCTGCTTGGAGCCTTTGGCAACTTTTTAATCCCACTCATGATCGGAGCCAGGGATATGGCCTTCCCGCGGCTCAATATGCTCTCCTTTTGGATCCTCTTTGCGTCATCGCTCATAATTTTGTCATCCTTCTTTGTTCCCGGGGGGGCGGCGGCGGCCGGTTGGACCGGCTATGCGCCGCTGAGCGCCAGAGCCGAATATACCGGTGTGAACTGGGGAATTAACCTGTGGCTTGTGGCCCACGCGCTTGAGTTTGCCTCATTCCTGATGGGAGGCGTCAATTTTCTCACGACCGCCATCACTATGCGGGCACCGGGGATGACCTTCTTCCGTCTGCCGCTGATGGTCTGGCAGCTACTCACCGCCTCCATCATCTTCTTACTCTCTGTTGGACCTCTCATCGCCGGTGCCGTGATGCTCCTGATGGACCGGCTCTTAGGGACCAGCTTCTTTGTGCCCGAAGGAGGCGGCAACCCGCTGCTCTGGGAGCATCTCTTCTGGTTTTTCGGCCATCCGGAGGTCTATGTCGTCCTGATGCCGGGACTTGGGGCGGTGCTGGAGGTCCTGGCCGTCTTTTCGAGAAAACCGATCTTTGGCTATCGGTGGATCATCTACTCGACGATCTCCGTGGGACTCCTTAGCCTCGTTGTCTGGGCCCATCATATGTTTATCAGCGGCATGGATCCTCGACTGGCGATGCCGTTCAGCATCAGCACGATCTTAATCTCCGTCCCGATTGCGCTCATCGTCTTCTCGATGATTCTCACACTGTGGAGAGGCTCGATCCGGCTTGCAATACCGATGCTCTGGGCTTTGGCTTTCGTCGTCATGTTCATTACCGGGGGACTCACCGGCATCGTCCTTGGTTCTGCACCGGCCAACATTCAGGTCCACGGAACTTACTTTGTCGTGGCCCACTTTCACTACGTCCTGTTAAGCGTCGTCATATTCGGCAGTTTTACCGGCATCTACTTCTGGTTTCCAAAGATGTTCGGTCGGATGATGAATGCGACCCTGGGGAATCTTCACTTTGTGCTTACCTTCATCTTTTTTAATCTCACATTCTTCCCCATGCATGCCGTCGGCCTCGCCGGGATGCCGCGCCGCATCGCAAACCCGCTTCAGTACGAGTTTCTCCAACCGGTTCACTCGTTGAACATCTACATTACAATCAGTGCGATTGGACTCACGTTGGCTCAGTTTCTGTTCCTGATCAACTTTGTCTGGAGCGTTGTAGCCGGCAGGAAGGCGGAGCGCAACCCCTGGGAGGCAGCGACATTGGAGTGGACCGTTCCATCACCGCCGCCCCACGGTAACTGGGGAGAGGCGATCCCAACAGTCTACCGCGGCCCCTATGAGTACAGCCTTCCAGGTGTTCATGAAGATTATCTTCCGCAGGATCGCCCCTTAGCGGCGAGATCTGCCTGAGAGCAGCGTTAACAGGTATGGCCGTCGTAACCGAACAGTTCACTCCCGCGCGTCGTGGCAAGATCGCGCTCTGGTGGTTGATCGCCTCTGAGGTGATGATCTTTGGCGGCGCCATCGGCAGTTATATCATGGCTCGGGCGGCCGGTCCAGGATGGTCGGCAGAGGCCGCCCATCTGAGCACCCCCCTGGCGACGATCAATACCTTTGTCCTGCTGACCAGCAGTATGACGATGGCGATGGCCTTTGCCGCCTACCAAAAGATGGATCAGCGTGGAGTGCGCAAATTCCTGCTGCTCACCATCCTGCTCGGGCTGGCGTTCCTCGGCATCAAAGCCTATGAGTATACCTCCCACATTATGGAGGGCGCCGTACCGTGGAGCGGTTCCTTCTGGTCCTTTTACTATATGCTGACGGGACTGCACGCGCTACACGTCCTCGCCGGGATTGTTGTGAACTTCATCCTGTTGCTGGCGGCAGGGAAGGGATTGAACACCGGCTATCGCATCGAAGTTGCGGGGTTATACTGGCACTTTGTTGACATCGTGTGGATCTTTCTCTTTCCACTGCTCTATCTTTCGTACTAAAACTATGATATTAGTACCTGCGTCTGCTGTATATGCGCCCGACGAGTCGTCGAGTTGTTGTGTAAAGGATACGCCAAGTGACTGCTGAACAGGTTCACCCTCACTATGTAGCGATCTGGATATGGCTGGTCGTATTGATGCTGGCCGGGGTCCTCGCTACCCTGTTACCCATTGAGAAGTCGGCTGTTGTTGGCCTGATCTTCGCCATTGCAGCCGTCAAGGCGGTGCTT
Organism: Candidatus Methylomirabilota bacterium; assembly: GCA_028870115.1. Lineage (NCBI taxonomy): Bacteria > Methylomirabilota (SeqCode) > Candidatus Methylomirabilota bacterium. The sequence goes on along the minus strand of JAGWQH010000028.1, from coordinate 12,200 downwards.
GTCGCACTGAACTACATGCACCTGAAATCTGAAAATTGGCTGATCTACGCTCTGGCGATCGTTCCAGTGCTACTCGCTGTTGCCATGACCTTGGTCCTTTTTCCAGACATCGTTTTTCACCATTGAGCGCAACTTTTAGTGCAACGTAACGATTTCCCTATAGATACATACGGTACCCTCATATAACCATGGCTAAAGGCGCGGATGTTATCATCATCGGTGGCGGGATTATCGGCGTGGCCTGCGCCTACGCCCTGACCCGAGCTCACGTTAAGCGTGTCGTCCTGATCGAGCGTGGAAAGCTCGGGCGTGAGGCGTCGCGGGCTTCTGCAGGTATGCTGGTGCCTCAAGGCGAGGCAGAAGGCCCCGGGCCCTTCCTCGACCTTTGTCTCGCCGCAAGGGATCGCTATCGGACGCTGGCCGATGAGCTTCGGGACGCAACCGGAGAGGACATTGAATATTGCCGATGGGGACTGCTGTATCTCGTCGATCCGACCGAGCATGAAGCCGCCAAAGGACGAGCCGCCTGGCAGCGAGCGGCCGGCCTTCGCGTAGAGGAACTTTCGGGACGTGAGGTGCGCGCGTTGGAACCCGTCCTGAATCCTGAGATTGGAGGCGCGCTCTTCTTTCCGGATGAGGCTCATGTTCGACCCTGTACCGTCGTATCCGCGCTGGCGGAGGGAGCCCGTGCCGGCGGCGCACAGATTCTGGAGAACGTCGAGGCGATCGACTTCGTTCTCGACGAGGACCGGGTGCGAGGTGTCAACGTCGGCGGTAAGACGTTCCTGGCAGATACCGTGGTGGCGTGCGCCGGCGCATGGTCCGGCCGCCTCTTGGATCTCATCGGCCACGGGCTGCCCATGGAGCCTGTGCGAGGTCAGATCGTTCGGACCCGGTTTGACCGGCCCCTGTTGACTCATCTTGTCTGGGGCTCATTGGGGTATCTTGTTCCGCGACTCAACGGAGAGCTTTTGATCGGGACTACGGTTGAGCAGGCGGGATTCGCTTCAACCCCCACTCTCGCCGGTGTGACAGGGCTGTGCGGGGCTGCCAAGGCGATGGTGCCGACTTTGATGTCCGCGCCGTTCGACAGAGTATGGGCCGGACTACGTCCACGCCTACCGGACGGGCTGCCTGCCATTGGCCGCTTTGCGAATATCCCGAATCTGGTCGTGGCTACGGGCCACTACCGTAGCGGGATCCTGCTGGGACCGCTGACCGGAGAGTTGCTCGCCGACCTCATTCTTGGCAAGAAACCGCCATTCCCCCTCGAGGCTTTCTCCCCTGATCGATTCGCCGGGCAATAGGAGCCTGTCCTGCCCCCCCGTTCGTGCTGAGCCTGTCGAAGCACATCATTGGGTTTGCGCATCAGGCTCATCTATGGACTCAAACGAAGAAATCGCGCACTCATCCCGACTAAAATCCGCCAGGCGTCCGATCCTGGTGCAGGTTAGTGGTTGTAACCTACACTGCCAACCCCCTCCAGTGCGGCCCTCAATACGGCTCTTTTTTCCGGTTCTTCCGGGTTTCGTGTGGGTGAAGGTCTAGATCGTCCGTGTCTGGGTGAGCCGGTTCATCCTCCGTTCCCGCTGGTCGGAGTTAGACCATGTACGCCAAAAAGCGTATTGACGGCATGCAACCTATGAGATTACGTTCAGTCCGACGCAGCAAGCGAGCCTCGGCGTTAGGCGTTACAGCTAACCGCTTAGTGTGTTTTGTGATACCGAGTGTCACTGAAAACTGGCTAGCGACGGCTATTGTCTCATAGGAAGACGGTCGGCTCGAATAATCCTTGAGCCTTCCGACCACTGCACTCAGAAGGAGGAGGTCTTCGATGCGTGTTGCTCGCCTGCTTCACCGGCTGACGATTGCACTGTGCGTCGTCGCGGCCGGATGCGCCACCCTCGATCAGCCGCTTCGCGAACTGCCCAGACTGTCCCTTCCGCCTCAGTCAAGGGTATACGAGAAGATCCAACACGACAAGGAACTCGCCAGGCGATTTCTCGTCTGTAGCGGCGAGACCTATGGTGAGCCGTCTCCGGGCGAGCCGGCCGACGTCGGGTCCGGACCCGGAGTCAGCAGTGCAGAGCCGGAGGTCGCGGCAGGCAGGGCGGCGGCGTTGGTCGATCGGGTGGTGCGGGACCTTCACATCACGGTTGACGAGGCCCGACACGATCTACGCGAGCGGGTCACGGACTTGGTCGATCTGGGCGGACATGGCCTGACGTTAGGGCCGCTCGCTCGGAGGCTCAAGGGCACCATCGACTCGAGCCAGCACAAGCTCGAACTGGGTCGGTACACAGCTCTCCTTGCCGCCACGCCGCAGTTGGTTGAGCATCTGCATGCGCGCATTCGGTACGACGAAGCCCAGATGGCTCAGACAGGATCGCGAGTCGAACGCCTATTGGTGGCCTATAACAAAGCCTATTTCGGCGAGATCACATTTAAAGTCGCGCCGGAAGAAGCCCGGCGGGGTGCAGCAGGCATGACGATCACAGGGGTGGTCCGGAGCGCCTCAGACGGGTTTGTGGACCGCAACGGCGCAACGCTCGTGTTTCCGGGCTTGTCCGCTGATGTGCTCGTCGCGAAGAATTCCTTGCTCGTCCAGGCCGGGTCGGCGGACTCTCGTCGTGTCGCATCGGATCTGGCTCGGATCTTCATGGAAGCCGTGTTCGATGCCGCGTTTCAAGTCCCGGCCGCGGAGAGGGCGACGGCCCTGAAGATGGCGGGATATCCGAAGTTTGATGCGAACAGCCCTCCGATTCCGATTGACGACTTTGCGAAGGTCACCACCGATGCGCTCCGGGCCGAAGCCGCAGCGACGTCCCATATGGGAGAGTGGGTGCGAGGCGGGGGAGGCCTCGGCATCAACAATGAGACGCTGGCGAGCGTCATCGAGACGGCCGCCGGCGTCATCGCCAAGAAGCTGACGGAACACGAGCTATTTTGCTACTACCTCGTGACCTCCGGCAAGGCGCGCGCCGATCGCCAGGACGCGCGAGGCGATGCGGACCGGGTCGCTAACACCTCTGGAGGTCGGTGAGGCGGGCATTGTAAGCGCAGTGAATCACCCGTCTGTCTGCCATCACAAAGGAGAAACCACCCATGACCCAACACAGCCAGATCCAACACGTGGTGATCATCGTTAAGGAGAATCATTCCTTTGACAATTACTTCGGCACCTTCCCGGGCGCCAACGGTATCAAGCTGGCGTCCGCGCCCAATCCGCCGAATGACGATCCGAATCATCGACATGAAGCGTGGATGAAGCGCGATGCAGATGCCGTCCATCGGATTCAGTACAAAGAGGCCGATATCCCTGGCTACTTCAAGCTCGCGAAGAAATTTACTCTCTGCGACAACTACTTTTCTGAAGTCGCCGGGCCGTCGACGCCCAATCACCTGATGCTGATCGCGGCAGCCGCGCCGATTATCAACAATCCGGCCCATCATTATCGGCCCAGCCCGACGGACGCATATGACTTGCCGTCGCTACCGATTCTTCTGGAGAACAAAGGTCTGACCTGGGGCAATTACGGCGGCTATCCGTTCCAGTACATTAAGGCGTTGAAGAATCATCCGGGTACTCGCAAGACGGATGAGTTTATTCCTGACGCGACCAACGGACACCTGCCTACCATTTCCTGGCTGTATGCAGAGGGCACACCATCATTGAGTGAGCACCCCAAGCAGAACGTGACCCAGGGAATGCAGTGGACGTTGGACCAGATCAAAGCCGTCGCCGCCGGACCGCAGTGGAACAGTGTGGCGATCTTCGTGACTTTTGACGACTGGGGCGGATGGTTCGATCACGTAACGCCTCAGGTGGTGGAGAAGTGGGACAGCTCAATGGCGCAGCGGTCCCAGGACGCGTTCCCTCAATTCAATGGAGAACCTTTTCGTTACGGGTCACGCGTGCCATGCCTGGTAGTCAGCCCGTATGCGAAACAGGGCTACATCTCAAAAGTCCTGCATTCGCACGTTAGCCTGGTGCGTTTCTGTGAAGACGTGTTCAATTTGCCGCATCTGAATAAACGAGACGCCCACGCCGACGGCATGGCCGATTGTTTTGATTTTACTCAAGCACCAAAGCCTTTTCCGAAACTTTAGGACGATTGAAGTTTGCTACTGGACACGTTGCGCTGGCTCGAAGTGGGAGGTGTGCTCGTTAGCTGAGATCGCAGTTTTTCAGTCAGCGAACCGTCACCGCAGTTGCGTGGGCGTGCTCTGAAATAGCAGAACACTTGAATTGTATTGTCGTTTTTGTCGATTTAGCTTATCGCACTAACGCACCTATAAATCGAATCGAATGCCCTATACTCCGGTGTCAATTATGCACTGCGTATTCCGATCAACGGAATGTGTCAATGATTTTGAGACACCTGGTATCCGAATTTAGTGTCGCGTCTCCTCGCTCACGGACGCCGGCTTCGGCTTGTTGATCCACGCCGCCTCCGGCAGCGCCGGAGGAACCGGGATCTTGCGGACGAACCGCTCCGGATGGGCCGCATAGGCGGCCTGGAGTACCGCGGCGCGGGCCGCGCGCACCTCGTCCGCCAAGCCGTAGTGCACGACCGCCGGCGTCAGCAGGCCGATGCCGGTATGTCGATGCGCGGTGTTGTACCAGAGGAAAAAGTCCTGACAGAAGCCCCGGGTATCTTCGATGCTGCCGAAGCGCTCTGGGAAGTCCGGCCGGTACTTGAGGGTCTTGAACTGGGCCTCGGAGTACGGGTTGTCATCGCTGGTGTGCGGTCGGCTGTGCGTCTTGGTCACGCCCAGATCGGCCAGCAGGAAGGCGACCGATTTGGACGTCATGGACGACCCCCGATTCGCATGGATCGTCAGGCAGCCTTTCTCGATGTGCTGCTTGTCGCAGGTCTCCCGGATCAGCGTCTCGGCCAGGGCCGCCGATTCCGCCGGGGCGATCATCCAGCCCACCACGTAGCGGCTGAAGATATCGAGAATGACATAGAGGTAGAAATACGACCACGTCACGGGGCCGAGGAGCTTCGTAATGTCCCAGGACCAGACCTGGTTCGGGGCCGTGGCCAGCAGCTCGGGTGTCTGATACACCGGGTGGCGGAGCTGATTCCGACGCTCCTTGACCTCGGTGTGGTCGTTGAGGATGCGGTACATGGTGCGGATAGAGCACCGATAGTCGCCTTCATCCAGCAGAGCCGCATAGACCTCATGGGGCGCCTGATTCACAAACCGGTCCGCGTGCAGCAGGTCGAGCACCCCCTGCCGTTCGTCGGCAGACAGGGCACGCGCAGGGCTCAGCCGCCTCGTGGGCTCCACAGGAGGCGCATTGTTCCGGGCTTGCGTCCGATAGAACCCGGCACGGGACAGGCCGAGTGCGTCGCAGGCCGGCGTGATCCCCACCTCGGAGGCCAGGGTGCGCGCGACGGTCATCAGTCGCTGTCTCCTGCCTCGACGGTCGCCAGCGGGATCCCCAACATCTGCGAGACTTTGTTTTGAACGTCCATGATGAGTTCGGCCTGTCGAAGGCGCCGCGTCAGCCGTTCGTTCTCCGTGCGGAGCTGGGCATTCTCGCGCCGCAGCGGATCGCGACCTGGGGCCTTGCGACCCCGCTTCTGTGGCGTCAGCGCGGACAGGGTGCCGGCCTCCCGCTGACGTCGCCAGGTCGTGAGGTCCGACGAATACAGCCCCTCCCGGCGCAGGAGCGCTCCCCGGCTTCCCGGCACCGTGCAGGCATCGGCGAGCTTTAGGATACGCAGCTTGTCGGCGGCGGTAAAGCGTCGCCTGGCCGCCTTGGCCGGCACCTCGGGATCGGCCGGAGCTGCTGAGGCAGCCCGCTGCGGCTCGGCGGTGCGTACTGGGTCGACCCACGGACGTGCGGGGATTCGGCGGGCGACTGGGATGCCCTGACGTGCGTTGATCGTGTCAGTTCTCATGATGTGTGCTCCTCCCCGCCCTCTACACTAATTTACAGGGGGGGCAGGTGTCTCACTATTATTGGCACAGAGGGCAATCTGCCACCTATTCCAATCGCAAACCGGTCACCGATTCCGATTGAACTCGGCCAGGCGTTCCGATGCTTGTGCGGGTTAGTGGTTGAAATCTATACTGCGGGGAACCCAGGAAAGTGGCTGGGTGCTTTGTCGCAAGATGTCACCCAGAAGCCTCTTGACGCCTCTGCTTGTCTGCCGATAAAATCTGGCCATCTGCTGGCCGCGGCCAAGACCATTCCCCAGAAAGCAAAAAGTGAAAGTAAATGGATCATTCCAATCGATGGAAAATCATTGAAGAGCTCCCCGAAGGGGGGCAGGGAAAAGTCTACCGCGCCCTCGATGGCTCCAAGTTTGATGTAGAGGGTCATCTTCGACCGGCCTTAAGAAAAGCGATTGTATACTTGGCCCAATCCGATTTCCAAGAGCCGAAGAAGGATCACTTCGACGCGTTTCGGGAATCGGTGGTTGCTCTTGTTCAAATGGAAGACCCATCTCATCATGGCGCTCTGAAAGTTCTGCATCAACCCAAAGAGGCAAGAGATCCCGACCGAGCTGACGCCCGCATAAGGTGCGAAATTCAAGCGATGTCCGATATTTCGCATCCCAATCTCCTAAAGATTCTCGATGCTGATCCAGAATCCAAGTGGTTTGTCTCTCAATACTATCCAAAGGGAACTCTTGCGAAAAATCAAAGCAGATTTTTCGGAGACTTCGCACGTGCACTCAAAGCGTTTCGACCGCTCGTGGAGGGAGCTTCCGAGTTACACAAAAAGGGTTTTGTGCATAGGGATATCAAGCCGCAGAACATTTTCGTTGATGCGGCAGACAATCTGGTTCTCGGGGATTTTGGATTGATTTACTTCGTAGACACTCAACGCACCAGAATTTCAGACAAATGGGAGAACGTAGGAAGCCGCGACTGGATGCCTGGGTGGGCAATGGGGATGCGCGTTGAAACGATAACCCCTGCCTTCGACGTGTTTTGCCTCGGCAAGGTCCTGTGGTACATGGTTTCAGGACTACCGATCCTTCGGCTCTGGTACTTTGAAAGCTCGGAGTTCAACGTAGAAACGAAATTTCCCGAGGCTCGGGCAATTGAGTGGGCGAACCCTCTTCTCAAGAAATGCATCGTGGAACACGAGAAAGACTGTCTTCCTGATGCAAGCAGGCTGCTTGCGGAGATTGATCAAGTCTTATCTCTAATTGACGATAACGCCTGTCGTCTTGATCTTAAGGCTAAACGGCGCTGCAAGGTATGCGGGCTTGGGACCTACCGAATTGCTGCGGATCGAAAGCGAGCCCTACTGGCAAACATGGGGGTTAATCCAACTGGCGCTGGCACATATAGGATTTTCACATGTTCCCACTGTGGGCACGTCCAGTGGTTTTATTTCGACGGGGGGGAGCCATCAGACGCCTGGCGCGAATAGGGCAAACTAGATCGAGCAAGTTTATCTGCCAATTGATGCGTTGAATTTTTGATCCCCTTCGTCGACATTAAGGGCGCCTCATGATACAAGGAACTTACCGGCCAGATGTGTGTGCATGACCAACATTGAGGGTGGTACAACAATTGGGGGCAGTTCACCGCCGTACTTGGCGGCGCCCCCACCGGCATGGTATTCTACATTCCCTCATAAACTCCGGAAAAAACCCTGTAAATGATAGCGCGCAACCTAAGGAGGACGAAATGGAGAGGAAGCCCAAAGAATTGGAAATGAAGAAACACTTCGAAGCATTGGTCGGTCACGAAGTCGACGCGGCTACGGCTCGGGCTGGAACGTTCAATCTATTTGTGCCCAAGGGAACATATTCATCCTCGGACGGTCTCGCCACCTGGGTTAATCTTCTCTTCCCGCCGCCGTTCAAGTACTGCATTAATGTCAAACTAAGGGATGTAAGTGGAGTTTCTTCCACCGGCAGCGACGGGAAAACAGTCTTTCGACTCTCCGAGTTTGTTTGTGATGCCGCCGCCACGGGCGGCAACGTGTTCGTAGCCGCACCGGTGAATGTAGTTGCCACGCCACTTGCTCAAACGCCTTCCTTCCTCACACTGGACTATTCGCTGATCGATCCAACGGTCAACGGCTTCAAGGACCTCGAAATCAGAGCCTACGCCTGGGGTGCCAACGGAGCGGCGGCGCCGAATGTAGTCTTCGACTGGCGGTGCCGCGTAGTTTCGGTCGAGCAGATGGAGTAGCACTGGGGTGTAAGACCTTTCATCGCGGTGTTTCTCTATCGAGTTGAGCATAGGCGCGGTGTCGCACGGTGCCAAGGGGGGGTGATGGGGAGGGATCCGGTCAAGGCATAAGGATCTGTCATGTGCTGGAACTGTGCGTGAGTCAGGAGACGCACGGAGAGGACGATCTGGTCGTGTGTCGGTGGGCGAACCCGAGAAGCGAGGGATGCCTCTGCCTGAGAGCGATCCGGCAGGCGGATTGGTTGGGTCTCTGAGCGACTGAAGCGGCGTTCCGGGCGAGAGGCCGGTGCGTGCCGGGAGAGGGGTGTCGAGGCCGCCCGACGGGGGCGAGCGAGCAGCGCGACGATGCGGGCAGGGGATCTGGAAGCGCCGAACCCGTGCGGCACTGGCTCGTGGTGGTCTCGGTTGCGTGGTGCACCCCAAACGTGGACACAGGGGTAAGTGGTTGTAACCTATACTGCCAATTCCGCGACTACAGCTCGATCATGTCGGACATCTAAGCTGTCTTTTCCGTTGACACAATTCGGGGAACCACCTGATGATACCGCCGTAGCTATGCCTAGGAAAAAGGAACAATGGCTGATGCGGTGCGGTCCCGCCGAGGGGTGTCCATGACGTCTCACCACGGCCGGCCCAAAAAGCAAATTCCTATCAACCTATCAGCCTAGACCGAAGACTCGCGTGTTTGACAAACCCACTAGCCCAGTGGTACTTTTTTTATCAGCGAAAAAGGGCGTTTAAAATTCCTATATCTACGCCGCTGAGCCATTTGTTCTTGCATGATTCGCTACCCGTGGACTTGCCATCTTTGTGGAGCGGGTAATGCTTCCGGCACCGATGTTTGTGCCTCATGCGACTTTCCGGCAATCGCGTCCGCACGGGATATCGAGCGAGCAATGTACGCCGCGGAGATTCGGCGCTGTGAGGCAAGGCGGTCCGTTTGAGGCACACGCAACGGCCTATAGCACAGCCAATGCCGTGTGGCTCGCGGGGATATCGAGCCTCGCATACGATCCCGTAGCGAAGATGCGCGAAGCTGCCGCTCGTTGGGGACTGAAGACGACATTCCCTGGCGAAACGGTTATGAACCAGCAAGCGCTCTTACTGCACGATGCGGAGAAAGTAATCGTTTCGTTCCGCGGTACACAAGTAAATCGGTTCAAAGGGATTTTCTGGGATGTGTTCACCATTGACCTCTTCGGACATCTGGAGTTCGGATATGTGGGCCAGGATTTGCGGCCGACGACATATGAGGAACGGCGGGACAAAACAAGAGAAGTCAGCCTGTACAGATTCCACTCGGGCTTCAAGGCAGCATTTGAAATGTTGTGGAAACTTTATGAGCTCCCATCGCTGATCGCAGAAGCGTCGGCGGGCGGGAAGCCAATATGGCTGACTGGTCATAGCCTCGGCGGCGCTATTGCGCTCCTCGTGGCCACACAGCTATTGGCGGATGATATCGACGTCCAAGGTGTCTACCTCTTTGGTGCGCCGAGAGTGGGCAATAGTGAATTCGCGAGGGACTACGATCTGCGCATGGGTGATCGCACGTTCCGATTTGTTAATCACGCAGACCTGGTCCCGCGTGTGCCGCTCTTTAGTACGGGATACGTGCATGTCGGCCAGTTGGTCTACTTTGACAGCGCCGGTACTATCCACTTCGACGTGAGCGATGTGCACGCCGTCGCGGATTTCTGGCTGCGCCGCCTGTGGCGCAACTTCGCATCAGTGTTTACGTTCAAGGCCCACTCCATGGAAAGATATGTCGCGTTGGTAGAGCGCGCTGCGGTGCCTGTTACCGAAGATCTACCACATCTTGCAGGGGGTCGCTGAGCGCTCAGCTTCGCGTGAGAAGAGTTGGTTATCCTCCGCTCCCCCTTCTCCCAGGAGAAGCTGCGCTATCAGGCGAAGACCCAGACTGTCATCTACCGCTCCAAGATGCACCCCGTCTCACGCGAAACTTCGAGCTCTTCCCCGCCCTGGACTGGCTGGCCGCCCTCACCGCGCACATCCCCAACCACGGCGAGCACGTGGTCCGGTACTCTGGCTGGTACAGCAACGTTAGCCCATCTTCCGCAGTAGTGGCTCGATCTGCACCAAAAAGACCGCTCGTCGATCAGCCGGACCGCGTCACTCCGTGATCCGGAAGCGCCGGATGCTGAAAACCGCGTGTAGTGCAGAAAAGCCTCTTGCGGTGGACGCCGAGATCGGGCATAACGTCGGGCATGTACTTGCGGCGACATGACAAGCGCGTGGACGGCGAGGAGTACGGCTACTGGTCGCTGGTGGAATCCATCCGCACCGCACGAGGCCCTCGCCAGCGTCTCGTCGCCACGATCGGGAAACTGCCGGGACTGGACCGAGAGGAACGGATCGGCTGGGAAGCCATCGGCCGCCTGCTCACCGGGAAGTCCTCACCACAAGACAGCCTCTTTACACAGACGGTCGAGCCGCCGGCCTGGGTGACCATCGATCTCACTCGCGTCAGAGTCGAGCGGCTGCGACACTTCGGCGAGGTGTATCTGGCCCTGCTTCTGTGGCACCGGCTCGGCTTGGCCACCTGGTGTGCCGCGCAGATGGCCGAAGGCCGAGAAGCGATCCCATGGTCCGTCATGGCCTGCCTCCTGACCATTGCACGCTTTTGCGCCCCGTCGTCGGAACTGCAGATTGCCGACTCCTGGTATGCCAAGACCGCGCTGGAGGACCTGGTCGGCGTACCCACGGACAGGATCAACGACGATCGCCTCTACCGCGCCCTGGATGCGCTGCTGCCACACAAAGACGCCCTGTGCCGACACCTGCAGGACCGCTACGGCGAACTCTTTGGGGCGACCTTCGACTTTCTGTTTTACGATATCACCTCCGCCTATTGGGAAGGCCGGGCGCACGGGAATCCGCAGGCCAGGAGAGGCTACAGCCGCGATGGCCGCCCGGACTGTCCCCAGGTCTGTATCGGCCTGGTGACGAGCCGGGAGGGCTTGCCCCTGGCCTTTGAAGTCTTCGACGGCAATCGTCCCGATGTCACCACCACCAAGGACATGGTGCTGACCATGGAGCGCAAGTACGGTCAGGCCGATCGGATCTGGGTCATGGACCGGGGGATGGTCAGCGAAGACAACATGGAGTTTCTGCGGCAGCGGGGTGCACGCTACCTCGTCGGGACCCCGAAGTCGATGCTCAGAAAGTTCGAGCACGAGCTGCTGGCCCACGACTGGGAGGAGGTGCAGCCCGGTGTCGAGGTCAAGCGGTGTGCGTCACCGGACGGCGGAGCGGACACCTTTGTGCTGTGCCGGTCCGCACGCCGGAAAGACAAGGAGGCGGCCATCCTCGACCGGTTTCTTATCCGCCTGGAGGCTGGACTGCACAGCCTGCAAGCCCAGGCCGACCAGGGCCGACTCCGGGATCGGCAAAAGGCCGAACGTCGCATCGGACGGCTCCTGGAGCGCAATAGCCGGGCCGCCTCCCTCTTCACCGTGACGGTGACGGAAACCGTGATGGGTCAGGAGACGCGATTGGCCATCGAGATCATCAAGCACGACGACCGGTATCGGTGGGCGCTGCAGAGCGGCGGCAGTTATCTCCTGCGCACCAACTGGCAGGAGGCTGATCCGACGACCATCTGGAGGCGCTATATCCAGTTGACCGAAGTGGAAGAGGCCTTCAGGACCGAAAAGTCGGATCTCGGGATGCGGCCGATCTACCATCAGCGACAGGACCGGACCCAGGCCCATATCCTGGTCTGTTTTCTGGCCCTGGCCATGTGGCGAACGCTGCAGCAGTGGATGAAGGCGGCTGGACTCGGCACCGCGCCGAGAAAGCTCCTTGAGGAGATGCGGGAGGTGCGATCCTTGGATGTCCTGCTGCCTGCGAAAGATAAGACCATCCGGCTGAGAGTGGTCTCTACCCCTTCAAAAGCCCTGAGGGTGCTGCTCCAGCGGATGAACATCTTGCTGCCCAACCGGCCCAAGATCATTGACAATGTAGTGCAGAAAACGGCCGAATCAGGGCTGTAACTGTTTGACGTTATT
>JAGWQH010000027.1 GCA_028870115.1 Candidatus Methylomirabilota bacterium | reverse complement strand
TTTCACCTTGCCCTGGTTCATGGTTCGGACTACTCTTTTCATGAAGCGGCTCCTTTCTGTGTGGGGTACTCGGTTAGTGGACCTAACCGTCCTACCATAAGGGAGTCGCTTCGCTTGTTCAACTAAGAATGGCACACCTTCCTACCAGCGAAATGAGTGAGATGGGCTTCGACACCATGTCGATACCGGCCTTTAGGATCATGCTATGCGAAGGCTGTATTGTCGCCCCACAGCGAAGACTGTAAATAAGATTGTAGCAACCTTCATGAATAATGCGGGTTAAGCGCTTTTTCGTTGGTGTTCTTCCATGTACGCTCGCAACAGGGCATTGATTCGAGTTTGATAGCCTGGTCCTTTTTTCCTGTACCAGTCAAGCACGTCACTATCGATGCGTAGCGTCAGTTGTTCTTTACGCAACACTGGCTTTAAGCGCCGCCGGACAATTGCGCGAGCAAACATCTTGGGCGTTAATTCCGGCGTATCGGACAAATCTATTTCCGCATCCTTCAGCGCATCGACGCGCTTCCAATCAGTGTGCGATTTCTTTGTAATAGTTGATTGCTTCATTTTTTGTTGCCTTTCTCACAGAGATGATGCGGATGACATCATCCGTCTCGGTATGTGCGATGACGACCACACGCCCATTGAGCACGCCCACCGTCACACATCGTATTTCGCCATAATCAAACCGGTCATCGAGAATAGTGACAATCTCACCGGCAAATACTTCTTCGATTCCAATGAAGTCGATCCCGTGTTTCTCAATGTTGGATTGCCGTTTAGCCTCATTCCATTCATAGCGCATATTTGTGAGTGTAGTGACATCTTGTAGCTACGTCAAGCCTGACGTTCTCTTTAAGGTGACTGACGATCTATTACGCCAAATCCGAGAGACGGTCAAGCGCTTTTCGTGGCTTTTCGCGGCGAAGCAGGCGTCGGGGCTGGCTTTTCGAGGGAAAGCGTGGAAGCATTCAGCGATCCATTATGGTCAGGCAGCCGGAGCGGGAGTGAACGGTGAAAATGAGGTCTGACCCCATTTTCACCGTTCATAGAAGCGGGTCGAGGCCGCTTGCGATCCACGTGTCCTTCTCGTGCAGATCTGTATGGCCTGGCGCGCCACCATGCCCGTCATCGTAGGCACGATGATTGATTACGTTCGCAGCGTCCCCCAACGAACGCCCCTCGCCACGGCGGTTGGGCACTGTTCCCGCTGGTGTCTGCACGTGGTCGTGCGTCGAATACACGTTGTGGATTATTTCGATGTGGCGCACGTCAGGGGGATATTCGGTCCGAATCGGCGTTCCAAGTGTGATAAGTTTGCGGATCTTCAGGCCCATTCGGCTTGCGAGGAAACACACGTTGCCACCGTGGCTATGCGCGATTACATCGAGAGTCTGATTGCCTGCCCAGGTGACAAGAGTGCGAGCCGCTCGCACCCGCTCCATGTGATCATTCAAGCCGGACCACGCGAAGGCGCTTGGTCCGCCGCATAGGTTGGGTACCTTGCTGTTGATATAAGCCCAGAAGTTGCCCGTTCCCTGTTGCCACCAAGTCTGGTTGACTGCGTACGTGCCGTGAACGATTACTGTCGGGACCGCGCTAGGACCCCCTGTTGCTGACGGTGGCCCAGCGACCATAGGGGTCTGTTGAGACCAGGCTTGCAGGAAAGTGTTTACGGCCCCGAGTAGTTCTGGGAAGTGTTGCCACTGCTGTTCCAACCGACGCGTCCGATCGTCGAGCCTAGCGGCTGGCACCGAGGCTAAGGAATTCGCTACAATATACCGAGCGTAGTTGTGTGCGAATTGCTTGCTCCGCAGCAGAGCATTTAACGGGTATGCCGGCGATAGGAGCGACTGGACGTGTAACCCGACCAAGATGACATCTTCCAGATCGTTCCCAATCAACTGAGCCAAGAGTTCCGGCGGGACTTTAGTCGTATCTAATTCGGTAGCGCGCGAATTCTGTTCCAAGGTATCGGTGACGCGAGCCAGAAGGTCGCGCTGTCTGTCCGTGAGTTGCATATCTTCTCCTTATTTTGTCTAAGCCTTCTACAGGGTGAGTCATATGCTTGTGGGGAGCGCTAGCGGATCACCGGTCGGGTGCGTTATTGGTTCGACCCTCTTCTTCGATCAATCTTTCTACATCCGCTTATCCTCCATATACGTTCACCCTCTCTTTGAGAACCCTGCGGCAGAAATAGGGATTCCTGAGACCGCTGACCGTGAGCAGGTCAATCTTGCGCCCCAAGGTATCTTCGAGATAATGGAGCAGTCCGAAGAATCTCTTGGATGGGGGCAGATAGGGCTCCTCGAACTCAACGAGGAGATCGACATCGCTTCCAGCAGTTACCTCGCCGCGCGTGAGCGATCCGAAAAGGTCCAGCCTCTTTACTTTGAATTCTCTGCAAGTCGGCACTGCAACCCTCTTAATATCTTGCAAAGTCATCAGTGCATCCTCCGAATCGACCCAGGCGCCCTGTAATCGAACTGTGTGGAGCCGCTTTAGAGACCGATACAGGCCAACGGCCTACCCGATTCAGGACGTGCGTTGGGTCGCCATGAAGTACCGCAACATGTGACAAGGCGAACCTTTCCCCCTTTCACGAAACTATATGATGATCTGATGCCTTTTGGTGTCAAGTAGAAAGTGGAGCTTCAGGTAGTGACCGCATGTGTTTCATCTGGTCATAGAGCCTTGAGCGTGATAACATGCGAGCGGTTTCGATGCGCTGTTGTTGGTTAGTTTTTCAGAGATGGCTTTAAAGTTCCGTTCATGCTTCGACAGGCTTGCCCTGAGCATCCCAGCCGTATCCTTCGACACGCTCAGGACGAACGGCCGGGATGTCGAAGGACTCAGCACGAGAGGACATCAGGATGACGGCAAAGTTACAAGAAAATCAATATAGTATGCTGGAGGTGGCGCTGGCACAATTGGACGCGGTGGCAGGGCGACTTGCACTTGACCCGGGCATTCTCAAGCGGCTCCGGCAGCCCCAGCGGTCTCTCATCGTGGCGGTCCCGACCAGGATGGACGACGGACGACTCGAGGTCTTTACCGGCTTCCGAGTGCAGCATGACCTGACCCTGGGTCCGACAAAGGGCGGGATCCGTTATCATCCGGGTGTGGACCTCGATGAGGTAACGGCCCTGGCGATGCTGATGACCTGGAAGTGTGCACTGATCGGCCTTCCGTATGGAGGCGCAAAAGGAGGGATCTGCTGCGACGCTACTCGGATGTCGCAGGGTGAACTTGAACGGATGACGCGCCGCTATACCTCGGAGATCCTTCTCGTCATCGGCCCGGACCAGGATATCCCGGCCCCCGATCTGTATACGAATGAGCAGATCATGGCCTGGATGATGGATACCTACAGCATGCACCGGGGCATCACGACGCCAGGCGTAGTCACCGGTAAACCGCTGTTGCTGGGGGGGTCGCTGGGTCGCGCCGAGGCTACTGGCCGAGGTGTCTACTATGTTGTGAAGGCGGCGGCGAGGGAACATGACATGCCGTTGAAAGGAGCAAGGGTGGTGGTCCAGGGCTTCGGCAATGTCGGCGCCATCGCGGCCAGGCTGTTGTACGAAGAAGACTGCCGTGTGATTGCGGTAAGCGATAGCAAAGGCGGGATCTATAACGCAAACGGGCTTAACATTGCGAAGATATTGGTTGAGGATGCTGAGGGAGGCTCCGTCACCCAGCACCGTGATGGCGATCGGATTTCCAACGAGGAGATCCTTGAGCTCGACTGCGATATCCTGGTTCCTGCCGCGACCGAAGGACAAATCACCCGGAAGAACGCCGACCGTATACGAGCCCGGATCATTGCCGAGGGGGCCAACGGACCGACGACACCAGAGGCCGATCAGATCCTGGCGGCGAAAGGGACCGCCGTGATCCCCGACATCCTCGCCAACGCCGGCGGCGTGGCCGTCTCGTACTTCGAATGGGTGCAAGATTTGCAGCAGTATTTCTGGCACGAGCATCAGATCAACGAACGGTTATCCGAGGTGATAATCGCCGCGTTCCAACGGGTAGTGGCGTTATCCCGCAAAGAGCAGGTTGACCTTCGAACCGCCGCGCTGATGCTGGCGATCAAGAGGGTAGCTGACGGCAAGCGACTCAGGGGGTTGTATCCATGACGCGGATCGCGAGGCTCGTCGCGAGGGAGATTCTCGACTCCCGAGGCCACCCGACTGTAGAGGTGGACGCGGTGTTGGAGGACGGCTCCATCGGACGGGCGGCCGTGCCATCCGGCGCATCGACCGGCCGGCACGAGGCACTGGAGTTGAGGGATGGGGATCCAGCCCGCTACGCGGGGAAAGGGGTGCAACAGGCGATTCGCCATATCCACGACCTCATCGCCCCGGTCCTGGTGGGTAAACAGGCTGATGAGCAGGCGGCAATCGACCGGATGCTCATCACGCTCGATGGAACCGAGAACAAGGCCAAACTGGGCGCCAATGCGGTGTTGGGTGTCTCACTTGCCGTCGCGAAGGCCGCCGCAGCCGGTCGAGGTCTTCCGCTATACCGGTATCTGGGCGGTCCGGCAGCGACGACCCTTCCGGTCCCCCTGATGAACATTGTCAATGGCGGGGCGCACGCCGACAACAATGTCGATTTTCAAGAGTTTATGATCGTCCCTGTCGGCGCGCCTACCTTTGCTGACGCTATCCGGTTCGGAGCGGAGGTCTTCCATAAATTAGGCGGTGTTCTGGCTGGGAGAGGCTACAGCACTACGGTGGGTGATGAAGGCGGCTTCGCGCCACGCCTGCGCTCCAATGTCGAGGCGATCGAGCTGATCCTGGAGGCGATCGCAAAGGCCGGGTATCGGCCGGGTAGCGATATCGCGCTTGCGCTCGACCCGGCGGCGAGTGAGTTCTTCGACGGGGATAAGTATGTCTTCAAGAAATCCGACGGTTCAACCCGGGACGCTGAAGGGATGATTCGTTTCTACAGCGACTGGATCCGCCAGTATCCGATTGTTTCGATTGAGGACGGCTTGGCCGAGGATGATTGGCGGGGATGGAAGGAGCTCACCGCCGAGCTCGGGAAGCAGACGCAACTGGTGGGCGATGACCTCTTTGTTACGAACAGCCGGCGGCTGACCCGCGGGATCGATGAGGGCGTTGCCAACGCCATTCTCATCAAGCTTAACCAGGTCGGGACGCTTACTGAAACACTCCAGGCCATGGAGTTGGCGCGGTCTGCCGGGTACCGGAACGTCATCTCACATCGGTCGGGTGAGACCGAGGATACAACCATAGCCGACCTGGCAGTGGCGACGGGCGCCGGCCAGATCAAGTCCGGCTCCCTCAGTCGAACCGAACGGACCTGCAAGTACAATCAACTGCTCCGGATCGAGGAAGCGTTAGGACCGGACGCGGTCCTTGCAACTCCCTTTACCAAGACGCAGTAGCGTAGTCACGGCTGACGGCCCCGTGATGGTTCGCGTCCGCTGGCCGGTTCAGACTCGCTTGCCTGCAGCTCGGACGCAACGCTGAGACCGGCAACCTCCCGTACGCTCTCTTCGAACTCCTTCAACTTGGCCATCTCGACCTTGAGTTTGCTCAGTTGCTCGGCCTGCCCTTGCAGGAGCGAAGTCATCGCGCGGTTTTCTCGCTCTAAATATTTCACACGGGTCAGGTAATACTGGCCCCGAACCAGATTGAGCAGCGTCATGGTCGAGCCGACGGTCAGGCCCATCAGCATAATGCAGGAGAGGGCAATGGCGCGTCTCGAAAGGCAAAACTGCCGCATCAGGCCGCCTTCGGTAAAGGCCATGATCGTGACGACTCCTCTGAAGCCGGCGCTGATAATAGATCCCAGTACCCAAAGGCCGTGAAATATCCCCCTCCGCATCCGCATCTCTATCCCTCCCTGCTATCTTCAAGCTGATTGCTGATCGCTGACCGCTATTTACGCCGGAAATGATCGTAGCCTCCAGTGAGCGCAACTACGCTGCCATCTTGCCGTTCGAGCCGACATCCCTGACCTGCTTCTCCAACTTTTCCGATCGCTGTGGCAGTTACAGCATCAGGGAATATGGCAGCAATATCGGCAGGATCCCACGAAGAGGTAAAGAGCAATTCGAAATCTTCTCCGCCCTGCAGCGCCAGAGTGAGCGGCTCCTGGCTGAAGCGCTGCGCGATGACTGATGCCGTCGGGTCGATCGGAATCCAATCCTCTCTGATCGTTGCCGAGACCCCGCTCTCTCGGCATAGATGTGTCAGGTCCGATGCCAGCCCATCGCTCAGGTCAATCATTGCTGACGCGGCTCCAGCCTGCGCGAGAACCCGTCCCTCCCGGACCCTTGGAATAGGGCAGAGATGTCGTTCGATGGCCTGCCTGATAGCCTCACGGAGAGATTCGGAGATCTCAAACGACGTCTCGATCTGATCGTCCAGAAGGCGACAGCCGGCCCTGAGCGCCGCGAGACCTGCCGCCGCCGCGCCCAACCGGCCCGTAATCCAGATCCGTTCCCCCGGTTTCGCCCCGGAACGTGTGACGGCCTTCCCCGCCTCGACTTCCCCTATCAGGGTCACGGCGATCATGAGAGTAGAAGAAGCGGAAAGATCACCGCCGATCACCTCAACCGCAAACCGCGCGCCTTCCTCTCGGAGGCCGCGATAGAGCTCATCGACAAACTCGATCTCTTCATCAGGCGGGATTGCCAGCGTAACCAGCGCGGCGCGCGGCAGACCCCCCATGGCGGCAATATCGCTCAGATTGACTCCCATCGCCTTACGCCCGAGACGAAAAGGCGTGATGGTCTGCGGTGTGAAATCGACCCCATCAACGAGCAGGTCGGTCGTGAGCAGAAGATCTTTACCTGCTGTGGGCCGCAACGCGGCGCAGTCGTCACCGATTCCAAGAAGGGCATCATGCGGCCTGGGTAGAAGGTTCCTGATCCGTTCGATCAGCGCAAACTCCCCGACGGTCGAAATTCTCATCTGTCATCGTCAGCCCCCTCACCTTGATCCTCTCCCCCACTGGGAGAGAGGGGGGTATGGGGGTGGGTGGGCAGTAACATTCCCATCGCATACAGATGATCGGCCAGCCTGGCGAATTCATCAAGGCTCATGGTCTCGCCGCGGCGCTTCGGATCGATGTCCACATCTATCAGGGTCCGCTCCAGTGCTGTGGGCTCCGCCATGATGCCGGCGTGCAGCAATGCATTGCGCAGCATCTTCCTGCGCTGCCCGAACGCAGCCCGCACGATGCGAAACAGCAATTCAGGGGATTGCACCGCCACCCTGGGTTCGGGCAGCAGGTCGAGGCGAACCAGGGTGGAATCCACGGCGGGCCTGGGGTAGAAGGCTGCCCTTGAAACGTGCGCCACTGCTGAGGCATTCGCCTCGTAGCGACAACGGAGTGTCAAGGCACTGTACCCCTCTCCGCCGGGGGCCGCCAAGAGCCGCTGTGCCACCTCTCGTTGCACCATCACCAGGAGAAAGGAAAAGCACTGTCGCAGCCGGATCAACTGAAGGATCAGAGGAGTGGCCACCGAATACGGGAGGTTTGAAACCAGCTTGGCCTGTTTATGCGCTGGAAACATTTCACCGAGAACGCGTACGTAATCGAAGCTGAGTGCGTCATCGCAGATTAATGAAACCGTAGGGCGATCTCCGAGGCGCTCTGCCAGCAGTCGATGGAGCCCCGGATCCCGCTCAATGGCTATCAGCCGGCCCGCCCGTTCAGCCAGACCCTCGGTCAGGACACCCGTACCTGGGCCGATCTCCACCACAAGATCATCCGAGCCTACCTCTGCCGCGCGAAGGATCAAATCGCGAATCGCCGGGGAGACGAGGAAACTTTGCCCGAGACCTCGTTTCGGCAGCAGATGGTATTGACGGAGCAGCGCACGGGTCTCGTGTCCAAGCGATGGCGGCCGATTCGAGTGGCTAGTCCCGCGCATTCACTGAAGCGTCATGCGCGCGTTCTCATCACGAGCAGGCGCATGACTCATACGTACACGGCGGCATCTGCTGTGACATCCTAGGGGATGGTGGGTTGCCAGACCGAATTGTCCACGATAGCGTCCTTCAGCTCTGAAAGAGCATCGGACATCGAGGTGAACGCGTCACTCAGAAAATTAGGGGAGGGTTTACGGCTCCGCTGAGCCTGGACGAAGGCAACGCCGATCCGTTTCGCGGCCAGCGGCGTCATATCAGAATCCGGAAACTCCGTAATGAGGCGCTGGAAGGAAGCCTTGGCCGGCCCTTTCTGCTCCAGTTCCCAGAGCGACTCCCCAAGATAGTACAGGGCCTGATCGTCGTATTCGGAGCCATGGTACTCCTTCAGAATCGACTCGAACCGCGGGATGGCGGCGCCATACGCCTCACGGTTAAAGTAAAACTTGCCGACGTACAGCTCTCTCTGAACCAGTTGCCGAAGACACTCCGCCAATTTGACCTGCGCGTCCGGCACATACTGAGAGTTACGGAATTCGCTGACCAGGGTCCGAAACTCCCCCACCGCCTTCTTGGTCATACTCTGATCACGGTCCGCCTTCTCTATCTGGCGAAAGTATGAAAGTCCGGTATAATACTGAGCTTCATCAAGCTGCTCATGTTGCGGAAACAGTTCGATAAACCGTTGATACTCGGCGCGCGCCTCATCGTACCTCTTTTCATCGAAGTAGGCACGACCTACGCTCAGGCGGGCGGCTGGGATCAATTCGCTTTCAGGAAATTGGTTAATCAGGCGCTGCAGATTTTTACGCCCCTCATCATACTTCTTCAGGGCGAAGGCCGCCTCAGCCCGGCTCATCAACTCCTGGTCTGAGCCGGCAGGCACCTCGATCGGCTTTGATGAAAAAAGATCGAACGCCGAAAAGAAATCGGACGTCGCGCAGCCCGAGGTCAAGAGGAGGAGCATCGCGCAGCCTGCCAGAAGCAGTTGGCGCCGCATATAGGACCTCATATTGAGCACCTCCGAGCAGTTCAAGAAAAACTCGCCCCCATCCGTATGAAGCAGAGAAAAGAGTGCCGAGGAGCGATCGGATTGAGGATAGCGGATTGCCGAAGAAGGAAATAAGGGCAGGAAAGGTGCCGGCAATCCGCAATAGGTTTGGCGATCAGGCTGATTCGGCCTTCTTCTTATAGAGGATGATGGGTGATTTCCGATCGATCACGGTCTCACGGTTGATGATGCACTCCGCAATCCCTGACTGTGAGGGGACCTCATACATGATGTCCAGCATGATCTCTTCAAGGATCGCTCGAAGGCCGCGGGCCCCGGTTTGCCGCTTTGCCGCCTCCTGAGCCACAGCGCCGATCGCGTCGTCGGTAAAGGTCAATTTTACGTGTTCAAAGTCGAAGAACCTCTGATATTGTCGCAACAAGGCGTTCTTCGGTTCTACAAGGATCCGCACCAGCGCTTTTTCGTCAAGCTCGTGTACGACCGCCATGACCGGCAGTCGCCCCACCAACTCAGGAATCAGACCATACCGAAGCAGGTCTTCCGGTTGCGCATTGGCCAGCAGCTCGCTGATCCGCCTTCCTCGCCTTGCCTGGATCTCGGCGCCGAATCCCATCGACTTCTGGCCGGTCCGATGTTCGATGACCTTCTCCAGCCCGACGAATGCCCCGCCGCAGACAAACAGGATATTCGTCGTGTCAACCTGCAAATACTCCTGCTGGGGATGCTTCCGCCCGCCCTGCGGCGGGACATTGGCCACGGTGCCCTCCAGGATCTTCAGGAGAGCCTGTTGGACGCCCTCCCCGGAGACATCCCGCGTGATGGAGGGATTTTCAGACTTGCGCGCGATCTTATCGATCTCGTCGATGTAGATGATTCCTCGCTCTGCCCGCTCCACATCGTAGTCTGCGACCTGCAACAGTCGAAGGATGATGTTCTCCACATCCTCCCCGACATATCCCGCCTCGGTGAGGGTAGTGGCATCGGCGATGGTGAACGGCACGTCCAGGATCTTGGCCAGGGTTTGCGCCAGCAGCGTCTTGCCACATCCGGTTGGACCGATGAGAAGAATATTTGACTTGGTCAGTTCGACGTCGTCAAAGGTCATCCGGGCGTTAACCCGCTTATAGTGGTTGTGGACGGCGACCGCCAGGCTCTTCTTGGCCCGGTCCTGACCGATGACATACTGGTCCAGGATCGATTTAATCTCGGAGGGTTTGGGGAGTTCACCTAAACTCTTACCCTTTTCCTCCTCCCATTCCTCCGCGATGATGTCGTTGCAGAGCTCGATACACTCGTCGCAGATGTAGACCGTGGGACCGGCGATCAGTTTCCGGACGTCATCTTGACTTTTTCCGCAAAAGGAGCAGGTGAGCTTTCCTCCGCCTTTAACAGCCTTGGCCATCTACTTCCCCCTAACCGCTCCAGGCTTCGATCTTGAAGCGCCGCGTGAAAGGCCTACCACGCTATCTGGAACATGACACTGTTCATTGACCTGGATACTGGAACGATATTTCTTATCACAGTTGTCGACGCGATGGTGTTCGACGCCCATTCGGACGAGTTGGTTCAACGTTTCGACAATACAATCTATTGCGCCGGGACTGGGGCCGATAATGGAAGGCCCTCGCGCGAGTAGATCACCTCGTCAATCAGGCCGTATTCCTTCGCCTCTCCAGGCGACATGAAAAAGTCGCGGTCGCTGTCTTTCTCGATCCGCTCGAGCGGCTGGCCGGTGTGGTTGGCAATGATCCGGTCCAGTTCCTGCCGCATCCGAAGGATCTCTTTCGCCTGAATCTGAATGTCGGATGCCTGCCCCTGGGCCCCCCCGTAAGGCTGGTGGATCATGATCCGCGCGTGGGGGAGGGCATAGCGCTTCCCTTTGGCGCCGGCCGCCAGCAGGAGCGCGGCGCCACTCGCCGCTTGCCCCATGCAGATCGTCTCAATGGCCGGCTTGATATACTGCATGGTGTCATAGATAGCTAGGGACGCCGTCACCGATCCGCCCGGTGAGTTGATATAGAGATGGATATCTTTGTCGGGGTCTTCGGCTTCCAGGAAGAGGAGCTGGGCGATTATCAGATTTGACTCCGCGTCATCGATCGGGGTACCGATGAACAGGATCCGATCCTTCAGGAGGCGAGAAAAGATATCGTAGGCGCGCTCGCCTCGGCTGGTCTGCTCAACAACCATTGGAATCAGTTGCATAGCGTGCTGCTCCCTTTTACGTAGCGCTCAGGCGAGGGTTACGAGATTGACCCCTTCCACCACATTGGCCCGCTCGTACAGAAGATCGAGCGCCTTCCGCTCCAGTAATTGCATTTGAATGGTCTCAATTCGCCCCTCCCGCTGCAACATGGCGTGGAAGGCCTCCGGTTTCTGATTTAAGGCGGCGGCGGTTGATTCCACCTCTGTATTCAATTCCTCTTCCGATACGACAAGCCCTTCCTGCTTCGCCACGGATTCCAACAGAAGAGAGTTTTGTACACGTTTGGAGGCCAGTTCTCTCGCCTTGGTCCGCATTGTCTCTTGTTCGGCTTGAGCGGGGGCCGCCCTGTGCCCGCCGGCGCTCCGCTTCAGATCGGCGAGGATCGCCTCGACCTCCGCATCCACCAGCGACTCTGGAGGATCAAAGGGATGAACAGCCCGCAACTTCTCCAGGATCTGGCTCTTCAGGCGCGCCACCTGCTCCCGCTCCTTGTGCGCCAGCAGATCCTGCTTGACCTTCTCCTTTAGCGCCTGGATATCCTCGCACCCACCAACTGATTTGGCGAAATCATCATCCAGTGACGGTACCCGTTTTTTCTTGACCTCTTTGACGGTGACCCTGAAGAGTACCCGCTTTCCAGCCAGCTCCCGTCGCCCGTAATCGGTCGGGAATTCCAGGGAGAACTCCTTAATCTCGGCTTTCTTGAGGCCATGGAGTTGGGTCTCAAACTCGGGGATGAACTGGTGGACGCCGAGAAGGATGGAGGTGTTCCGGCCACTTACGCCCTTGAGCGGTTTACCGCCGACAAAGCCTTCGTAGTCTATCACCAGGAGATCTTCCTGCAGCGCGGGCCAGCCTTCCATCGGTACGTACTCTGCTGCTCGCTCCCGAAGGTGCTCCAGGGCTTGATCGACCTCTGAGTCCGTTGCCTCGATCTTCTCCTTGTAGACCTCAATCCCCGCATAGCCGGAGAGCTGCAATGCCGGCTTCACGTCAAAGGTAGCACGGTAGCTGAGCGGCTTCCCCTCCTCGCAGACTATCTCCTCCAGCATCGGCTCGCTTATCGGGTCCAGATTGGACTCCTTAAGCGCCTGATTATAGCTTTCCGGGATTAGCTCCTTGAGGGCCTCCTGCCTGGCCTCATCCTTGAACCGCGAGCGCAGCAGATCTCGCGGGATCTTACCTGGACGGAAGCCTGGCAGGCGAGCCTTCTTAGCCAGGTGCAGATATGCCGTTTCCAGCTTCTCCGAGAGGCTTTGAGCCGGCAATTCGACTCGAAGCGCGCGTTTGGTGCTGTTGATCTCTTCGATGTCTACTTTCATGAGTATCCCGGAATCAGACGCCGAATTCATGGTGCGAGAGGGGGGACTTGAACCCCCATCCGCCAAAAGCGGACTGGATCCTAAGTCCAGCGCGTCTGCCATTCCGCCACTCTCGCGTGAGTCTCGGAGCAGGAACCAAGAAAACTATACCATACGGTCAAGCCCCTGTCTACAACACTGCTTCCTTACGAACAATCCTCGGCAGGCGCGGGGAAAGGACAGTGAGGATCTCATACGGGATAGTCCCCAGTCGCTCCGCCCATTCTGCAACAGCGATGCACTCCTCGCCGTCCCGCCCAAGCAGCGTGGCGACCTCTCCCTCGAACGCCTCCGGCACGTCGGTGACATCGATCAGGCATTGGTCCATCGTGATCGTTCCCACCTGCCGAGTCCGCCGACCGCGAACCAGGAAGTCGATCCTGTTTGAGAGGGCGCGGGAGATACCATCGCCATAGCCGATAGACACTGTGGCCAGTCGCGTCCGGCGCCCTGTTCGAAAAGTATGACCGTAACTGACCCCGGTCCCTGGCGGAACCGTCTTGATAAAGATGATCCTTGCTTTGAGAGAGAGGGCCGGATGAAGGGCCACCACTGCCTGAAAATGAGAGTCCGGGTACAGACCATACTGAGCCAATCCGATCCGGACCAGATCGAAGTGGGTGTCGGGGAACATCAAGGTAGCGGCAGAATTAGCCAGATGGACCAATGGAGGCCGGATTCCGTGCCGCCGTAGCGTATCCACCAAGTCGGCGAACCGTTCAAACTGCTCCCGGGTTGTCGTGGGATCGACGGCGTCTGCCGTGGCGAAGTGGCTGTACAGGCTGGCAACCGTCACATTAGGGAGGACCCTGATCGCGCTCAAGAGCTCCTGAGCCTCCTGCCACGCGACTCCCAAGCGGGACATGCCGGTATCGACCTTCAGGTGAATCTGGATCGCTCCCAGACCCGCCTCCGAAAAGCGACGAGCTTGGTCGAAACTACAGACGGTCGGCTGCAGCCGATGCTCGACAACTGTTTCTATCTCCTCTTTGCAGATCGTGGGGCCGAAGAGGAGAATTGGCGCTTCGATCCCCGCCCCTCTTAAGTAGATTCCTTCTTCAACCGTGGCCACCGCAAGCCACGAGGCGCCGGCTGATAGCGCGGTTCGAGCGATCGCAATAGCGCCATGGCCATAGCCATCAGCCTTGACGACCGACATGAGCTGAGTTGACGGTTTCAGGAGTTGTTGGATAGCTGCTACATTGTGGCGGATCGCCCCGAGATCGACCTCTACCCAGGCGCGGTGTGTGGAGGACACCCGACAGGCTGACGACAAGAAACCTTCATCCATCCCCATGCAGTTGTTACCCTCAACGGTGAAAGCCAGACGGCCCATGTCAGCTTTCTGGCTATCACACCCCAATCGAAAGGTCAAGCTCGCTCTGAATCCAAAAAACCGTCATCATGTGGTAAGCTCCAAACCCCCAAGAGATGAAAATCGGTCTTTAAGAGTATACTGTGTCGGGCAGCGTACAGAGAAAGAAGGAAGTAAGACCATATAATGACGAGGCTTCAAGAATGCAGGACAAGCTACCCAAAACCGATGAGGAATGGAAGCGGCAACTCACGCCGGAGCAGTTTTACGTCTGTCGGCGAAAGGGGACTGAACGACCGTTTTCAGGTGAATACCACGACTGCAAAGAAGATGGAATCTACCAGTGCGTCTGCTGCGGGAATGAATTGTTCGGCTCCGAGACAAAGTTCGACTCGGGGACCGGGTGGCCCAGCTTCTGGGCTCCTCTTGCGCCCGAGCAGATCAACACTGCAGATGACACCAGTCTGCTAATACGGCGCACTGAGGTGCGCTGTAGCCGGTGCGAGGCGCACTTGGGCCACGTCTTTGCTGACGGTCCACCGCCAACACATCTGCGCTACTGCATCAATTCTGTCGCGTTGAGACTGATCAAGAGATAGTGTTGCGTGAATGCGGTTCACGTAAGGCGCTCAGCAGCGCCCTTGCTACGAATGGCCCTCCTGCGGGCGCGCGATGAGCGCGGGTGATACCACCGTCCGCCCCGGTTCAAAAGGATAGCGTGGGCTTAAGAGCGGTTTATAATCAGCCGGGAACGGGAATGGGAACGTAACCAGTTCGTACGCCCCAGCGCCCATCCGCATCAGTCCCAGACCAAAACCGGAAAGGAATCCTGCGGGGATCCCCCAAAGCGGACCCTGCTCTCGCGCCTCATAGCAGATCATCTTCGGCCATTCGACGAATAGCCCAAGGGTCAGGTTGGCGGCACCCCTCAAAGCCTTCTGGCCCGGCGAGGAGCTGGCGAGTTCCCCGGCCACGGCTTGGGTGGCAAAGACCACAGATATCATAAGCGCAAGCACAACGACCCGCGAGGTCATCTTCATTGGCACCTCCAATAGGTTCGGGGAGCCGCCTTGCCGCCTCCGAAGCACATTGGGCAGCCACCCCATGGATTGATAACAACGACGAGCGACGATGGACAAGCTGCCGTCTACTTCTGCTGTTCTGATTCTTTCACGAGTTGCTTGACCTGCTGAGGCGAGACATAAAATCGCCCGCCGCAGGTCTGGTTGGTCCCGGCCACCAACTCTTCTCGAACGATCTCGCTGGTCCCCATGGTAAGTCCGTAGACTGCTCCGCCTAGCGCCACCGTCGCAGCGCACGTAACAAGCTTGAGCGGCAGCGTGATGACGGTAGCAATTACACTGACCGCGCCGGCGGACACATCCGCCCCGACGGTGGTCTCCTCAGCCCCCGCCCGGGAGGCCACGGCCATCTGCGCCAAGAGACACAGCACCAGGGCCACTGCCAGTCGTCTGAAAGACGTCATACTATTGCCCTCCTGACTCCCAAGACATCGGAGTCCGCTCTTCATTCATACACCAAACCGGCGCTCGCGCTGCTGAAAACTTCGAATGGCCCGGAGGAAGTCGATCTTTCTGAACACCGGCCAATAGGCGTCACAAAAGTAATACTCGCTGTACGCGCTCTGCCAGAGCAGGAACCCGCTCAGTCGAACCTCGCCGCTGGTCCGGATGATGAGATCAGGATCGGGCAAATCGTATGTATAGAGATACTTGCCGATCTCGTCGATGGAGATCTCATCGATGATTTTCTCCAGCGGGATCCTTCTCGCGGTTTTGTCCCTGAGCATGGTCGCGATGGCATCTGCGATCTCCTGTCGCCCCCCATACCCCACGGCAACATTCAAGTAAAAGGCGTCGTAGTCTCGCGTCGCGTCCTCGGCCTCCTGAATCGCCTTCACCGTGGACTGGGGAAGGAGTTCCATCTTGCCGATAGCCCTGATCCGCATCCGCTTCCGATGCACCTTGGGATCCCGGGCAATGTCGTGCATCTTTTTCTCGATCAGCGCCAGGAGACCGTCCACCTCCTCCTGACTTCGAGACACATTTTCTGTGGAAAAGATCCACACGGTCACCATCCTGATCGCAAGCTCCTCGCACCAATTCAGGACCTCTTCCAGCTTCTCCGCCCCCCTCCGGTGTCCCTCAAGGAGGGTGGAATACCCGCGCTCTCTCGCGTATCTCCGATTGCCGTCAAGGATCAAACCGATGTGCCGGGGCAGCTCTCCGCCTCGAACCTCCTGACACAGTCGCCCCTCGTACAGACGATACAGCAGATGCTTGAACATTCCGTGTCGTTCCTTCGTCACTGAAACCAAACCGATCGCTTCTTCAATTCCCGAATCGTCGGGCCTCCCCTGGCAGCCACGCGACTGCGATCGACCGCAGAAGATACGTGCGCGTAAAGTTGATGAGGGGCTTACGACTCCAAGAAATTAAAGGGAGATGGTGTGATCACGCTCAGCAAAATCAACAGCGACGCAAAGCCCACCAGCCTCCTACGTTCATCCAGTCGGGTCACATCATCCAGGGGAGGAGGATGTTTCAGTCCCAAGATCAGGGAGAGCGACGCCCAAAACAGCCATCCCGGCCAGTATGCGATGCCCATACCGATCAGCACGATCAGAGCGAAGATCGCCACCCTCCGGTGATGCCTACCCACCAGCGCATACGCAATGTGGCCGCCATCCAGTTGACCGATCGGGAGCAGATTCAGCGCCGTCACGAACAGACCGATCCAGCCGGCGAAAGCTACCGGGTGCAACAGCACGTCGCCTCCCTCTGGTATCGGTCCCAGCGTCAACCACTGCAGGAGCGAAAACATGAGCGGTGTTCCCAGCTCGATGCCGGTATGTCCCGCCGAGCCTGCTGTGATCAGCTTCGACCAGTGCAGACCCACAACGATAGCCGGCAGTGCCACGCACAGCCCTGCCAGCGGTCCTGCGATCCCGACGTCGAAGAGCGCCCTGCGATCTGTAACCGGCGACTTCATCTTGATGAACGCCCCAAAGGTCCCGAGCCCAACCGGAGCGGGAATGAAATAGGGGAGCGTGACCGTGATGCCATAGCGTCGAGCGGTGAAGTAGTGCCCGAGTTCATGAATACCAAGGATCGAAAGAAGCGTAATGGCGAAAGGGAGTCCCTGCGCCAGCGACCAGGGATCCGCGAAAGGATTGGCGCCGCGATTAACGGCTCCCGCGAACACAGTGGTAGCAAGGGTAGCCAGTAAGAGGACGACGTTCACCCACGGGCCTGTACGAATCGAACGAGTTGCGGGCCTGACTCGAAGAATTGTCAGTTCCTCCTCGC
>JAGWQH010000026.1 GCA_028870115.1 Candidatus Methylomirabilota bacterium | reverse complement strand
GCGAGGGTCAGGCTGAAAGCACTAGACGGCCCGCGGCGCGGGCCTCAGATCTCATCCGAAATCCCGTCTTCACATCCTCTGGCCTACGCGAGGCCAGAGGATTTTTATTGACACACGCTGTCGTGCTGAATAGAATATGTGAGCTGAAATCCTACCACTGGGAGTTCCGCGGTTGTCCTCATCCTTTTGGTCACCTGGATTCCCATCATCAACCGTCTTCAATCTGGAGGAAGTGTATGTTTGCAAGAAAGGTATGTGTGAAGCTTCGCCGGGGCAGCTCGGTAGCGTATTCCCGGACACTGCAGAGTGAAATTATCCCCATCCTCAGGGAACAAGAAGGGTTTTACGACGAGATTTCTATCGTCTCAGGGGAGCGCAGCGAGGCGGTAGCCATCAGCCTGTGGGATAGGGCCGATAACGCCGAGGCGTATCATCGCGAGACTTATCCGCGGGTGCTGCAGGCGCTCGAAGGCATGATCGACGGTGAGCCGCAGGTGCATACCTTTGCGGTCTCCAACTCGACCATCCACAAGATTCCGAACCTGCCCCAGTAGGCGTTCAGGTAGAAAACAGTGCCCCCTGGTTTGACTCCTTCTCTTCTGGGATCTGAATCTCTTTGACGGCATCCTTGATCGCGGGAAACGCCTTGGCGAACTCCGCCCGCACGGTTGCTGTGGGCGGCAATCCGATCTGATGCGCCAGCATTAAGGCGTTCGCCGGGGCCTGGCCGCGCACGTGGTTGTTGAAGAAGATCAATACCTTGCTCTCCCCAGCCGCTGCAATCTCCCGAACCTTCTCCGCGAACGGTTTCAGTTCCGCTTCTGAGTACAGGTAGTCATACCGCTCCTCTGCCGTCTCATGCTGTCTCCACTTCTCGCGGTTCCTGCCGTGGAAGCGCAGGTACAGCAGCCTCTGCGCCTCCAGTTCCTGCGTAATCGTATCCTTCAACTGCGGCATGTCGATGTAGGCCCAGCCTGCATCGAACGCAGCCAGCAGCGCCCTGGTCTCCTCGCAATGCTCACCCCACGAGGCGTGCCGTAGCTCAACCGCCACGGGGTAGTCCTGAAACTGCCGCAGGAGGATGGAAAGCGTGTCCTGGTGCTGAGGCGTGCTCGCAAACCACTCGGAGAACTGGATCAGCAGGCACGCGAGCTTGCATTCCTCGGCAATCGGGTTGATGCCTCGCTTGAAGTCATCGTAGTCCGCTTGCGTCACCTCCGGCTCCGCGCCCGTCGCCTTCTGGAACATCCCCGGATGTGTGAACTTCTGCCAGACCTTGATCGCGAACTCAAAATCCTTGGGCGTGATCGTGGCCCACGCCCTCGCCGTCTCGGGATCGAGCAACCGATAGAAGGTAGAGTTAACCTCCACGGCATTAAAGACCCGGCTGTACAGCTCCAACTCGTTCTTGGGCTTTGCGGGATAGAAGATCCCGTTCCAACTCCCCTGCCCCCTTGGATACGACCAGCCCGATGTGCCGATCCAGACGCGCTTTTCAAGAGCCTCATTCATCACTGTCATCCACCGGTACACCAACCTATGCTGACATCGCCTAATGATCTCCCCCGGGCGGTCATTGCGAGGGAGCGGAGCGACCGTGGCAATCTCACAGTATCTGCAGTCACGGACTTGGACCGGTAAGAACAGCGATCCCGGTCCACTGCAGCCCCTCTGCTCGCTGATTGCAACCCGAGACGTTACGTGTTACACTTCTCCCGTGGCAATCCTGAAGTTCAGGCACAAGGGCTTGGAGCGCTTCTTTCTCCGTGGAGCAACCATGGGCATCCAAGCGAAGCATGCCCGAAGACTACGCCTGATCCTCGGTCGATTGAACGTCGCGAGGGAGCCCCACGACATGGGGCTGCCGGGCCTGGACCTCCACCT